>NZ_JBEZND010000040.1:0-91787 GCF_040706415.1 Streptomyces sp. NPDC048106
ATCACATCGTGATGGACGGATACAGCTGCTCCCTGGTCGCGCGGCGGGCCGCCGAGGTCTACACGGCACTGGTCAACGGACAGCCGTGCCCGCCAACCGTGTTCAGGCCCCTGAGCCGTCTGGTGGAAGAGGAACAGGACTACCGGGACTCCACCGCCTCCACACGCGACCGTGACTTCTGGTCCGCCCGGCCCGCCGCCGACACGGAACCCCTCCTGCTCACCGGCCGTTCCGCACCACCCGCCGACATCCCCCTGCACCACACCGCATACCTGGCCAAGGACACCGTCACCGCCGTCTGCACCGCCGCCGGCCTCGGCGCCTCCGCCTGGACCGGCGCCGTCCTCGCACTGAGCAGCGCCTACTTCGCCCGCCTCACCGGCCGCGACACCCTCACCCTGGAACTCCCGGTCACCTCACGCCTCACCGCGGTCCACCGCCACACCCCGGGCATGCTCTCCAACATCCTGCCCCTGACCGTCCCCGTCACCCCCCGGGCAACCATCACCGACGTCCTCGCCCACGTCTCCGCATCCGTGCGCCGCCTCCTCCTGCACCAGCGCCACCGCCAGGAAGACCTCCACACGGGCCTCGGACACGCGGGCGGACAGCACGCGTTCGGACCGATGGTCAACATCCTCTCCTTCGACCACCACCTCGACTTCGCGGGCCACCACGCCGCCGCCCACCCCCTCACCAACGGCCCCGTCCCCGACCTCGCCCTCACCATCGCCCCCCACACCGACCCCGACCTCCTCAAAATCGACCTCCACGCCAACCCCGCCCTCTACACCGACGACGACGTCACCACCCACCTCACCCGCCTCCAACGCTTCATCACCACCCTCGCCACCCACCCCCAAACCCCCATCCACCACACCGACCTGACCGACCCCGCAGAACGCACACTCCTCCTCGACCAATGGAACGACACCTCTGCCGCAGTACCGGACAGCACACTGCCCGAGTTGTTCGAGGCGCAGGCCGCGAAGACACCCGACGCGGTCGCCGTCGTCTTCGAGGGCACCGAGCTGTCGTATCGCGAGGTGAACGAGCGGGCCAACCGGCTCGCACGCCTGCTGATCGAGCAAGGTGCGGGTCCGGAGCGGTTCGTTGCCGTCGCTATGCCTCGCTCAGCCGAGTTGGTGATCGGGCTGCTCGCGGTACTCAAGACCGGCGCCGCATACGTGCCGATCGACCCCGAGTACCCGGCCGACCGCATCGCCTACATCCTCACCGACGCCAACCCGATGGCCATCATCACGGTCGAGGACAGCGGAGTCGAACTGCCGGCCGACACCGCCCGAATCCTCCTGGACGGCCTCGCCACCCGGCAGGCACTCAGCGCACAGGCATCCGGAGACCTCACCGACTCCGAGCGGCTCGCGCCTCTGCACCCAGGCGTTCCTGCGTATGTGATCTTCACGTCGGGTTCGACGGGTCGGCCGAAGGGTGTGGTGGTCGAGCACCGGGGGATCGTGAACCGGTTGCTGTGGATGCAGGACCGGTTCGGGCTGGCGGCCGATGACCGGGTCTTGCAGAAGACGCCCTCTGGTTTCGATGTGTCGGTGTGGGAGTTCTTCTGGCCGCTGGTCGTGGGTGCGGGACTGGTGGTGGCGCGGCCCGGTGGTCACCGGGATCCCGCGTACGTGGCCGGTCTGATCGCCGGGCAGCGGGTGACGACGGTGCACTTCGTGCCGTCGATGCTCCAGGTGTTCCTCCAGGAGCCTGCCGCCGTGCGGTGTGGTGGGCTGCGGCGGGTGGTGTGCAGTGGTGAGGCGTTGCCGCCGGAGGTGGTGGAGCGGTTCCGGCAGGTGCTGGATGTGCCGCTGTTCAACCTGTACGGGCCCACCGAGGCATCCGTCGACGTCTCCTGGTCGGAATGCCAGACCCCGGCGGGGGCCACGGTGCCGATCGGACGGCCCGTCTGGAACACGCGGTTGTACGTCCTCGACGCGGGCCTGTCCCCCGTCCCCGTCGGTGTCACGGGCGAGCTGTACATCGCGGGCGTGCAGCTCGCCCGCGGTTACCACGATCGGCCCGGTCTGACGGCGGAGCGCTTCACCGCCGACCCGTTCGGCGCCCCCGGCTCCCGCATGTACCGCACCGGCGACCTCGTACGCTGGAACACCCACGGCGAGATCGAATACCTCGGCCGCGCCGACGACCAGGTCAAGATCCGCGGCTTCCGCATCGAACTCGGCGAGATCGAATCCGTCCTCACCGCGCACCCGGAAGTCGCCCAGACCGCAGTGATCGTGCGGGAGGACCGGCCGGGTGACAAGCGACTCGTCGCCTACGCCGTCCCCGCACCGGATGTCGTACTCGACCCGCAGGCCCTGCGGGCGTACGCGGCGCAGGCGCTGCCGGACTACATGGTCCCGTCGACCGTCATGATGTTGGACGCGCTCCCCCTGACCCCGAACGGCAAGCTGGACCGACGGGCCCTGCCCGCACCCGAGTTCACCGTGAGCGCCGGGGGCCAAGCACCGAGAAATCCCCGTGAGGAAACCCTGTGCCGGGTGTTCGCGGAGGTCCTCGGGGTCGACGGGGTCGGCATCGATGACAACTTCTTCGAGCTCGGCGGCGACAGCATCCTGGCGATCCAGGTGGTCCGCCGGGCCCAGCAGGCCGGGCTGGGCATCACACCCAAGGATCTGTTCCAGCTGAGGAACGTCCGCGATCTGGCACCGGTGGCGACGGTCGTCACCGGCGACGCGGCGGAGGACGCGGACGCGGGTATCGGCGAGTTGCCGCCGACTCCCATGATGCGCTGGCTCTTCGAGCGCGGCGGATCGGTCGATCACTTCCATCAGGCGATGGTCGTGCACACCCCCGCGGGTCTCTCCTTCGAGGATCTGCGCGCCGCGCTGCGGAGTGTCGTGGACCACCACGACATGGCGCGGCTGCGCGTGACCCGGGCCACGGACGGTGCCGTCCCGACGCTGGAAGTACAGAAGCGTGGCGCGGTCGACGTCGACGGGCGGATCACCCGGATCGATGTGCGGGGACTTCCGGATGACGAGGTGCACGAGCTGACCCGCACCGAACTCGACGCCGCTGTGCAGAGGTTGGACCCGGAAGCCGGTGTCGTCTTCACTGTCACCTGGTGCGATGCCGGATCGGACGCGCGTGGCCGGCTCCTGTGGGTCATGCATCACCTGTCCGTGGACGGAGTGTCCTGGCGGATCCTGCTGGCGGACCTCGCGGCTGCCTGCGCCGCCGCCGCGAGCGGTACGACGCCTTCGCTGAGTCGTACGGGCATGTCCTTCCGGACCTGGGCGACGCGAAGCCGGCGGCTTGCCCAAGAAGCGGTGGCCGACCTGCCGTTGTGGATCTCGGCGCTCACGTCCGAGGAGCCGAGCCTGGGTCCGGTGGCGCTCGATCCGGTCCGGGACACGTACGCGACGCTGCGGAGCATCACGCTGTCCCTGCCCGAAGCGCCGACCGCCGATCTGCTGACCACCGTGCCGGCGGCCTTCCACGCCACGGTTCAGGACGCGTTGCTCGCGGGGTTGACCCTGGCGGTGGCGGACTGGCGCCGGCGGCGCGGGCTCGGTCAGGGCACGGCCGTACTGGTGGATGTGGAGGGACACGGGCGGGACGGTCTGCCCGCGCCCGCCGATCTGTCGTCCACTGTGGGCTGGTTCACCAGTCTGTACCCCATGCTGCTGGACGCGGGTGAGGTGGACTGGGCGGACGTGTGGGCGGGCGGGGCCGATCTGGGGCGGGCCCTCAAGTGGGTCAAGGAGCAGGTGCGCGAGTTCTCCGAGAAGGGGTCCGGCTTCGGTCTCCTGCGCTATGTCCATCCGGAGACCGAGGCTGAGCTGGCCGCCCTGCCGAGGCCGCAGATCGGCTTCAACTACCTCGGCCGGTTCGACGTCTCGTCCGCGGCGGGCGACGACTGGGCGGCCGTACCGGAGTTCGGTCTGGTCGGTGGCGGTGATCCGGGGATGGGCGCGGCGCACGCGATCGAGATCGACGCCGTCACCGAGAATCGTGCCGATGGTGCGCGTCTCACGGTCAGATGGACGTGGCCGCGGGCCCTGTTCCCGGAGGCCGAGGTGCGCGAGCTGGCCGAGATCTGGTTCCGGGTGCTCGGTGCGCTCGCCGCGCACGGGCAGCGCCCGGACGCGGGCGGGCACACGCCGTCCGATCTCTCCTTGGGCGGTCTGAGCCAGAGCGAGATCGACGATTTCGAGGACGAGCTCGGTTCCGAGTGGGGAACCTGGTGAATCGCTGACCGGGGAGGGGCGGGACTTACGGGGCGGGCCTGCCCCTCCTCGTAAGTCCTGCCCCTCCCTCGTCAGGCCTGCTGGCCGAGTTCGGCGGTGTCCTTGGCGAGGGCGGGTGCCGCGGTGGCGGACACGGTCTTGCGGAGGCGGCCGAGGCCGGCGGCGCCGGTCAGGAGGGCCAGGACGGCGGCGCTGACCGGGAGCAGGTAGCTGTTCTCGGCGTCGAAGCGTTCCACGGACCAGCCCGCGACCATGCTGCCGAGCGAGGAGCCGCCGAGGAGGCTGGTCACGGCCAGGGTCATGCCCTCGTTGATCTGGGAGCGAGGGATCAGTTCCTGGACCAGGCCCATGCCGGTGATCATGGTCGGTGAGGTGGCCATGCCGGCGATGAACATCAGCGGGATGAGCGACCACAGGCCGGTGGCGAGGGTCAGCGGGAGCATCAGCACCGCCATGCCGCCGACGCCCATCAGGAAGCGCGTGGTGCTGGAGCCGCGCAGGGTGAGCATGCCGAAGAGGAGGCCCGCCAATGCGGAGCCGACCGCCTGGAGGGCCAGCACCAGGCCGGCCGAGGACTTGTGGTGCAGGGAGTCGGTGAAGGCGATCGTGACCACTTCGAGGGATCCGAACAGGGAGCCGGTGAAGAGGAAGACGAGCATCATCACCTGGAGGCCCCGGTTGGTGAGCGGGGAGCGGGAGGCCGAGGGGTCGGCGGGCTGGACCGGGGGTTCGGTGCCGCGCTGGAGGGAGAAGAGGACCGTGCCGGCCAGGGTCAGGATCAGCGGGGCGATCCGGCCCGCCTCGGGGGCGATGCCGGTGGCCAGGCCGACCACGAGGATGGGGCCGAGGACGAAGCACATCTCGTCCAGCACCTGTTCGAACGAGTTGGCCACGTGCATGCGTTCGTCGTCATTGCCGTAGATCTCGGCCCAGCGGGCGCGGGCCATGCCGCCGACGTTCGGTGCGGTGGCGGACAGGACGTTGGTGACGAACAGGGTCCAGGTCGGTGCGTCCACCGCGAGGCAGATGACCAGGGCCGCCGACATGGCCGCCGACCATATGGCCGCGGGGATGGCCGTACGGGACTGGCCGTAGCGGTCGACGAGCCGGCCGAGGAGCGGGATCGTCACCAGGGTGGCGGCCAGGGACGAGCCGCCCACGGCGCCGGCCAGCGCGTAGGAGTGGCGCGTGGCGGCGATCATCACCACGGTGCCGACGCCGGACATGGACAGGGCGAGCCGGGCCAGGAACCCGGTGGTGGTGAAGCCGACGCTCCCCTTGGCGGAGAACAATCTGCGGTACGGGGCGAACATGTGGTCTCTCCATTGCGGGGCCGTGGGGGGAGGACTGGACGGACAGGATGCGGGGCCGCGGTCACCGGGTGCGCGAAGGGGCTCGGGAGTGCGGCGTCTTGGTCCTCAACGCCCCGCGCGAAGGCTGGAGTTGAGGATAGTGCCTCACCGGACCTGGGCCGTTGTCGCGCTGGTCAGCTCGGGCGGGGAGGCGTGGACGAAGGCCCGCATGTGCCGGGTGAGGATGTGGGCGAGGGACATGTGGATGTCCTCCTGCTCCTCGATCGAGTCGGCGGGCGCGAGGACGTAGGCGTCGCACAGCTCGCGCGCGAGGCCCCCGTCCGGTCCGAGCAGGCCCACGGTGATCAGGCCGTTGGCCCGGCCGTAGCGCAGCGCCTCCAGCACGTTGGGCGAGTTGCCGCTCGTGCTGATGCCGACGACCAGGTCGCCGGGCTGGGCGAGGCCCGCGAGCTGGCCCGAGAAGACCTGGTCGTAGCCGAAGTCGTTCGCCCAGGCGGTCAGCGCGGGGACGTGGTCGACCAGGGAGACCGTGCGCACCGGGAACCGGCCGGTCGCCCTGGTGTTCTTGGAGAGGTCGACGGCGAGGTGCGAGGCGGTGGCGGCGCTGCCGCCGTTGCCGCAGATGAACAGCGTGCGTCCCGCCAGGTAGGCCTGCTCGAAGGTTTCCGCCAGCCATGTCAGGTCGGTGGTGGACACCTTGGCGAGGGCCTCTTGCATCCGGGAGAGATAGGACGTGATCTCGGTCTGCCGGTCGAAGGCTTCGGCCATGAGTGGGGAACCCCGTTCGCATGTCTGGTGGCGGTGGTGAGAACGTCGTGGAGGGAGCGGGTCACGGTCGGCGGGCGTAGCAGGCGGCCGTGTCCCGGGCGGCCCGTGTCCAGGACCAGTCCTGGGCCATGGCCCGGCGGCGCCCGGCGGCCACTTCGTCCCGCGGGCCGGCGAGCCAGTCCATGGCCCGGAGCATGGTGGTCCGCAGGGCGTCGGCCGTCAGGTCGGGCAGGGTGAATCCGGTGCCGTGGGCCGGGTCTTCGGCGAGGTCCGTGACGGTGTCGCACAGCCCGCCGACCGCGCTGACCACCGGCAGGCAGCCGTAGGTCATGGCGATGAGCTGGTTGAGGCCGCAGGGCTCGACCCTGGAGGGCATCACGGTGAAGTCGGAGCCCGCGTAGGTGAGCCAGGCGGAGTCCTGGTCGAAGCGGGGGACGTGCGCCACGGCGGAGGGCAGGTTCCGGGCGAGTGTCCGCAGGCCGGTGACGAGGGAGGTGTCGCCCTGGCCGACGACGACGAGCTGTGCGTTCCGGGTGCCGGCCAGGTCGGTGACGGCCTCGATGAGGAGGTCGATGCCCTTTTCGGGGACCACCCGGGTGCAGACGCCGAACAGCGCGGCGTCCGGGTCCTCCTTCAGGCCGAGGCGCCTTTGCAGCAGGAGCTTGTTGGCCTGCTTGCCCGAGGTGACGGTGTCCGGTGTGTAGGGGGTGGTCACGCGGCCGGTGGCGGCCGGCTGCCACAGGCGGGTGTCGATGCCGGCCACGATCCCGGTCAGGGGGAGCCGGGCGAGTGCCGCGCCGATGGCCGTGCCGGTCAGCTCTGCCACGAGTTCCGTCGCGTAGGTGGGGCTGCCCGTGATGGCGGTGTCGGCGGCGAGCAGGCCCAGGAGCAGGAGGCTCGCCTCGTCCCCGTGGTCCGCGAGGGCTTCCCTCCAGGGGGCGGGGAGGGCCAGTTCGCCGATGTCCGCGCGGTCGATGCGGCCGGTGTACGCCGCGCTGTGCACGTTGGCGAGCAGTACGGGTGTGGGGTCCGTACCGCGCAGGGTGCGCAGGTGGGCCAGGGCGGCGCCGGACTGCCAGTCGTTGCCGTGGACGACGTCGTAGCGGCGCCCGGAGTCCGTCAGCCACCGGGCGACGCACGCGCCGAAGAAGGCGGCCCGTGCGGTGGCGTCCGCGAACTCCACGTAGTTCTCGTCGCGGTACAGGCCCGGACGGTCGTACCAGTGGTCGGCGCGGACGAGGAACACCTCGCCCAGGCCGTCGCGGTCCAGGAGGCGTTCGACGCTCGCGGGCACGTCCACCGGGCCGACCGGCAGGGACGGGGTCCGCCATACGGTCTCGGTCCGCAGGCCGTGTCCGTCGACGAGCCAGGGGTAGTACGGGACGACCAGGTCGTGGGCGATGCCCAGGTCCTGTTCCAGTGCGCGGGGCAGGGCCATGGCCGTCTGGCCGAGACCGCCCTCGACGAAGTAGGGGGCGAGTTCCTGGGTGAGGTAGAGGCATCTCATGGCTGTTCCGTCCGCTCGGGGCCGGCCGGCAGCAGCCACATGCCCATGATGTGCATGTCGGGGTTGACCGGGAGGGTGATGCGGGCGCAGGGCACCGGTGGGTCGAGGGGTATCTCGGCCTGCCACAGGCGGGGTTGGGCACCGGGTTCGGGGCGGCCGCCGATGTCGTAGAGGAAGGAGCTGTGGGCGAAGCAGGTGTCCTCGAAGGCGGGTTGGCGGGAGAGGAAGTCGCTGAGGCGGACGCGGACGGGTGTCGTCGCGTCGTGCTCCAGTGACAGGAGTTCGCTGACCGTGCCGCCCGATCCGGCGCCCACGACGCGCAGGCCGCCGGCCCGCAGCGGTTCCGCCAGGTCGATGGTCTGGCCTTCGCAGGCGACGTTGTCCGGGGCGCCGTGGCCGTGGCCGCTCGGGAGGCCGAGCAGGGTGGCCGCGGCGCCGAGTTCCTCGGCGGGGAAGGCCCGGCCGAAGCCGTCGAAGCCGTCGGTGGGCGCCTCGCCGGCCGCGAGGAAGGCCGTGCTGTTGCGGTGCGGCGTGAGGTCGACGCGGACCGCGCCGGCGGGCGTCACCGTCACTGCTGCTCCTTTGCCAGGGCGGTCAGGGCGGCCGCGGCCGAATCGAGGTTCTCCAGGGTGGTCTCCAGGCGGGGGTGAAGCTGGGCGCGGAACCTGGCGAACCGTTCGTCGTTCTCGTCCATGGCGCCCAGGCGCATCATGAGGTTGCGGACGACGAGGAGGTCCCTGGATGCCTGTTCGACGGTTTCGGCGGGGCCGTCCCCGGTGCCAAACGCGCCGTCGGCGGCACGGGTCCTCAGGTGGCCGGCGAGCCAGCGCAGCGTGTGGTGGTACCACCACAGGCCCAGCAGCAGCCTGGGCCCGGGCCCCCAGTCCTGCTGGGCGCCGCCCGCCGATCCGCGCGGCCGGCTGCCGACGACGCCCAGGTACGCGTCCAGGTGCTGCTGGAGCTGTCGTACCAGGGCCGTTCCGCTGAGCCAGGGTCCGCCGTCGCCGGAAAGCTGCCGCGCGAGGTCCAGGAGCGCGCCCGTGTCCGTGGGCTCGGTGCCGAGGGGGAGGATCTCCATCCACGCCTGCCCGGCGTCGCCCTCGCACATCGCGGGGGTGAGCTGGGCGACCGGTACGCGGCCGTCGAAGAAGACGGCCTCGCCCGGGTCGACCAGGCGCACGGTCGCCGAGGGCGCGTCGAAGTCCTCCAGTACGACGACGTGGAGCGCGTGGCTGGTGCGAAAGCCCACCCAGTAGTGCTCCAGGTGGAAGGCGTCCGCCGCGATGGCCACCGCCTGCCCGGAGCGCAGGGTGTCGAGCGCCCGCGTCCAGTCGGCCTCGGTGCGCACCGGGTGGTGGGTGAGCCGGTAGCCGTGGCGGGTGAAGGTCGAGGTCAGCGGTTCCAGCGGGTCGCTGAAGGTCAGCTCCCCGTCGGCGGCCAGGCGTGCGGCCGTGGCGGCGTTGTTCCCGAGCACGGCGAAGGGATCCGTGTCCGGCTCGGTGGCGTTCAGGAGGGTCGCCAGTGCCGCGTGGTAGCAGCTCGAATCGGTGAACCGTGCTGTCTGGGTCACCCGTCCCCCAAGGGTTGGCCGCGTCTCGGCCGCGTGGTGCGCCGGGCCGGACGGGCGGTGTGATCGGTGTGATCGGTGTCGTCTTCCGGGCCGGGGCCCGTGGTGCTGTCCTGCTGACGCAGGGACACTATGAGTCGGGGCGGGACGTTCACAATCGCCCCGTCCGGCCATGGCCAGACAGCCATGGTCTTGTGCGTATGGGCAGGTCGGGGTCGATCAGCACAGTCGGAACACATGGGTCGCGCTGCGTGAGGGGTCTCCGGGGCGCAGGTGCAGCTCGCCCTGCTGCGGGAGCAGCACGGCGGCCGCGACCGTGCGTTCGCGTCTGATGTCGCCGTTGTCCGCGACGCACAGCGGCGGGGAGGCCAGCAGGGCGAAGTGGTCCTCGGGGCCCGCGGTGGCGGGGAGGGCGGCGAGGCGGGAGCGGCAGGTGTCGAGGCGCCGGATCGAGGAGCGCCGGGCGAAGACGTTGATCTGGTCGTGGGGTGCCAGGTCCGGGTGCAGGAAGTGGTTGGTGTGCGCCGTCTGCTCTCCCCCGGCGACGCGCCAGCCGTCACCGTCGTACTCGGCCCATACGGCGCGCCGGGTGTCGCAGAGCGTGAAGCAGCGGGAGCTGGCCAGGGGCAGGCGGCGCAGCAGCGCCAGGGCGTCTTCCACGGTGTCGGCGTGGTCCAGGACGTGGCGGACGGCCAGGTACGGCGGCACTCCGGGGCGCCAGGTGCCGGCGAGGACCAGGTTCAGGCCCACGGCGAGGCCGGAGCTGTTCAGGCCGAGGTAGCCGAGCAGGCCGCCGAAGCTGAGCAGCAGGGACCGGCGGGAGGTGCCGGTGCGGGAGGTCTCCAGGACGGTGATCTGGTCGTCCAGGTCGCCGTTGAGGTCGACGGTCTGGGCCACCACGGGTGGTCCTTCCCCGGTCCGCGCGTACGTGGTGCAGTCGCCCATGGTGGGCACCGTGCGGTAGCCCATGATCTCCCGGCGTATCTGGAGCAGGCAGGCCTGTGCCTCGGTCAGGCCCGCGCCGGCGGCGAGGCCCCCGATCTCCGTGGCCAGGTCCGGTACCGCGGCCTCGATCGCGCGCCGGTACGCCTCGATGCGGGGGGCCAGCCCGGCCGGGGTGACCGGCCGGGCGAGCACCTTGTTCAGGCGGCACAACGAGTCGTCGTAGAAGGCCCTCAGGGCCGCCGCCCGCTCGCTGCCGTGCCGCAGTCCCAGCTCGTACGGGTCGCCCACGGCGCGCACGAAGGGAAGCGGGAGTACGTCCATGTCACTGGGCCGTCTGCTCGGCCGGGCGGTGTCCGGAGCGCAGGAGTTCGCGCACGCCGGGCCATTCGGCGCGCAGGACGCTGTAGAAGACGGCGTCGCGGCGGCGGCCGCCCGGCATGAAGTTGTAGCTGCGCAGGGTGCCCTCCTCCACCGCGCCGATGTTGCGCAGGCCGTGCCGCGCCTGTTCGTTGAGGACGTCCGTCTTGAACTCCACCCGCTCGGCGTCCAGCGCCTCGAAGGCGTGCTGGAGCAGCAGGTACTTGGCCCAGCGGTTGACGCCCTTGCCGCGGAAGTCCCGGCCGAGCCAGGACCAGCCGATCTCCAGGCGGAGGTCGGCCTCCGCCATGTTGCCGTAGCTCATGCTGCCGGCGGCGCGGCCGGTGTGCCGGTCGGTGACGCGGAAGACGACGCGCCGGCCGGCCGCCTGGTCGGCGAGGGCCGCGTCGAAGAACGCGTGGTAGTCCTCGGTGGTGTCGACCCGGCTGACGAAGTAGCGCCAGATGTGCGGGTCCAGGGCGATGGCGTGCAGGTCCTCGCGGTCCTCTTCGCCGATCGGGCGCAGCGTGACGTGCTCGTTCTCGAGCGTGGCGGGTGCCGACTCGGCCCAGCTCATGGGGCGTTCTCCTGGTGTGTGCGGTGGGTGGTGCGGTGCGGTCCCGCGGACCGGTCAGGCGGTGATGCCCGCGTCCGGGTCCTCGATCCGGGTGCGGAAGGCTTCGCGGATCCTGGGGCGCAGTGGTTTGTACTGGGAGGACAGTAGGCCGTTCTCGATGCTGAAGGGCTGGTCGGCCACGATGACGCGGCCGATCCGTTCGTGTCGGCCGCCCTGCTCGTTGGCGGACTCCAGCTGGGCCTCGATGGCGGTCCGGTCGGGTGCCTCGCCGGCCGGGGAGACGACGGCGACGAGTTCGTCGCCGTGGGCGAACAGGACGCACTCGGCGATCGCCGGGCTCTGCCGCATGCGGTCCTCGACCGGCCGGACGGTGATGTTGCGTCCGTTGCCCAGGGAGAGGACGGCGTCGGCGCGGCCCGTGATGTAGAGGAAGCCGTCGGCGTCGAAGTAGCCGATGTCGCCCGTCCTGACGGTGCCGTCGGGCGCGAAGACCTGTTCGGAGGCGCCCGGTGCGGCGTAGGTGTAGGCCGTGCCGACGGGGAAGTCGCTGCGTACGCTGATGTTGCCGTCCGCGTCGAGGAGGACCTCCTTGCCCCGCACCACGCGCCCGACGCTGCCCTCGCGCCAGGCGCCGGGGTGGTTCTTGGTGACGATGCAGGTCTCGTTCATGCCGTAGCCCTCGTAGATGGGCAGGCCGCACGAGGTGAGGAAGCGCAGTGTGTCCGGTGCGGCGGGGGCCGAGCCGGTCCAGAGGTAGCGGATCCGGTCGCCGAAGAGGTGGTGGGCCGCCTGTCGCCGGGCGTCGGCGGGTTCCGTGTCCGCCATCCGCGCGGCCCGTGCCTCGATGTGCCGTTTGGCCAGGTCGTAGAAGGCCGGTACGCCCATGACCACGGTCGGCCGGGTCGCGCGCAGCGCGGGGAACGCCGACTGGTAGGTGCTGATCGTGAGGTCGTGTCCGAAGCACAGCGCGGAGTACATCCAGTAGCGCTGCTGGAGCAGGGACAGGGGCAGGAAGACGAAGAGTTCGTCGCCGGGGCCGTGGGCGAACATCTCCTGGACGGCGCGCAGGGAGCTGTCGATGCTGCCCGCGGTGGCGGCGAGGCCCTTCGGGGTGCCCGTGCTGCCGGAGGTGAACTTGAGCGTGGTGGCGTCCTTCGGGCCGTACGACACCGGTGGCAGTTCTTCGTCCGTGGGGGCCGTGGCCAGTGTCCGGGCCTGGGCGATGGGCAGTACGGCGGGGTGGTCGCCGTCCTGGTCGGTGAACAGCAGGCGCAGGCCGTAGCGCTCCAGCAGGGCGCCGTCCGCGGTGAACTTGCCCGCCTCGAAGCCCGCGGTCTGCACGCCGAGCCGCAGGGCGGCCAGGTCGAGCAGGGCCCACTCCAGGCAGTTGGCGGCGAGGATGCCGATGCGGTCGCCCGGTCGCAGGCCGCGGGCGCGCAGTTGCCGGGCGAGCCCGCCGGAGAGGGCGTAGAACTCTTCGAGCGACAGGGTCTCGGGGGTGCCCGCGCCGCGGAAGGTGATGTGGTTGCCGGGGGCGGGCGGGGTGGTGACCAGGTGGTTCAGGGCCGAGTGGATCATTTGGCGACGGCTCCGATCGGAGTGAAGAACACCTGCTCGGCCAGGTTCACCTTGGTGCCCGGGGGCAGCAGCTCGACGGACTCCAGCCAGACGGTGGGCTGTTGGTCGCCGAGGGCCTCGGACAGCCGTCGGGCGAAGCGGGGCATGACCGGCGTCGCGCACCGGGCGAGCAGGCGTGCCGCGGCCAGTTCCAGGGCCATGGTCGTACGGGCCTCGCCGTGCCACCGTCCGGGGGTGGCCGTCGTGGCCGCCGTGGCCTCCGTACGGCTGAAGCGTGCCGTGTCCGTGACGAGGCCGTGGAGTTCCTCGGCGGCCCGGTTGAGCGAGAAGCCGTCGGCGTCCAGGGCCTGGGTGAGGGCCCGGCGCCGGACCTCCAGCCGGTCGAGGAACGCGGAGTGTTCGGGGCGCCAGACGCCGGCGTCGGGGGCCGTGCCGGAGAACTCCCGTGCCAGGCGGTCGCCGAGGCGGTGCAGCCACTGCTGCCAGGTGCCGATCAGGTCGTCGTCGACCGCCGAACCGAACCGCGCCCAGGTGAAGTTGGTGCGGCGGCCCTCGGGGCGGGTGCGGGCGAGGAAGTAGCGCACCGCGTCCACCGACTCGGCGTTCAGGATGTCCTTGCCCCACACGGCGTGGCGTCGGCTGGTGGAGAACTTGCCGCCGTCGAGGAGGTAGAACTCGTTGACGTGGTAGTCGATGTCGGCGTTCCAGCCCGGGTGGGCGAGCTGGTACAGCACCGGGTAGAGCACCCCGTGGTAGAAGCTGTTGTCGTAGCCGAAGAAGTGGACGATCCGCCAGTCGTCCTGGGGGGCCGACGCGTGCCAGGGCCGGCCGAGGCGGCGGCCGAGCGCCTGGATGCCGTGCAGGAAGCCGTACGCCATCTCGGGCCAGACCCAGATGACCTGGCCCCGAGCCGCGGGCTCGGCGGGTTCGACGCCCCAGGCGGAGGGGTGGGTGACGGCGATGTCGTGCGGGCCGCGGCCGAGGACGCGGTCGGCGAGGTCGCGCAGCCGGGCCGGCACGCGGCCTCGGCCGTGGTGCCGCTCGATGTCGGCGCGGTGGTGGTGCAGCGGCAGCATGTAGCGGGTCGCGGTCCCGGCGCGCGGGGTGGTGCCGTCGGCCGTGGTCACCGGATCGGTCAGGTCCACGCAGGAGTTGGGCTCGCCGCACTCCTCGCAGATGTTGCCGCTGGTGCCGCCGGAGCAGGCCGGGCAGCCGCCGCTGACGTCGACCTCGTACAGGTACCGCCCGGACGCGTCGAAGAGGGCGGGGGCCTCCCGGGCGGTGATACCGCCGGATGCCACGAGCCGGGAGAAGAAGGCCCTCAGGCCCGCCCGGTAGCCGGGCTCGGTGTTCGTGACGGTGTACTGGTCGGGCTCCGCGTCCAGCAGTCTCAGCGTGTCCGCGATCTCGGCGCTGTGGCGGGCGGCGGTCTCGGCCGGTGTGCGGCCCTCGGCTCGGGCGGCGGCCAGGACGTAGCTCTGGAAGTCGTCGCTGCCGGTCAGGTGCCAGGCCTCGCGGCCGTTCATCCGCTGGAAGCGGACGTACGCGTCGGCGCCCAGGTACGGGCCCGAGAGGTGGCCGAGGTGCAGGTCGCCGTTGGGGGTGGGGGGCGTGGAGAACACGAACTGCGGCCGCTGTCCGCGCCGGCTGCCGGTCTGCCCGGCCGCGAGCGCGGCGCGCGGGGCGTCCCGCCAGTAGAAGGTGGCGAAGAGGAGGTTCTCGTCGCCGGTGTTCTCCAGGACGTGGGTCTCGAAGGGTTCGAAGCCCACGACCGTGCCGGCGGCGACCGGGTGCCGTACCCCGTCGACCACGACGTCTCCGTGACCGGCGGTGATGACGAAGACCTCGGTCTCGTCGTGCCGGTCCGGGTTCGTGGCCTCGCCCGGCTCGACCCGGCCCCAGGCCGCTCCGACGCCGAGCCCGTCGATGCCGGACATCCCGATGCCGAGGGCGGCGTGCAGGGCGCCGGGGTCGTAGCTGCTGATGATCACTGGGCACTCCTGGGGCGGTCGGCGGCGGTCGGGGTCGGCGGGCGGTCCGGTCGGCGCGCACGGAGGGGCTCCGCGGTCCGGCCGACCTCCGCGCTCCGGCCGGTCTCCGCGGTCCGGTCGGTCTCCGCCGTGCTCACGGCGTGCACGGTCTCCGCGGCGATCGCGGGTGCCAGCCGGTAACCGGAGCCGTTCGCCGCCCCCGCGAAGATCACGCGGCGGTGTTCGTCGAGGGGCCGTACCACCGGCGCCCGTTCGGCGCTGTACGCGTCGCAGAAGACCCGGCCCGTCCCGCAGTGCCGCGCCAGCCCGGGGGCGAAGCGCTCCAGGACGGCCCGGCCCTCGGCGATCTCGACGGGTGACAGATGGGAGTGCGTGCCCTCGGGAGAGACGTCCCACTGCTCGCAGGTGTAGCTGAACAGCCAGTGCCCGCGGTGGTGCAGGGGCAGGAGGAAGGCGTCCTCGTCCTCGAAGACGAGCACGCCGTCACCGGGCCGCGGCCGTCGCTCGATGTGGAGGGCGACCACCTTCTTCACCCGCAGGCCCAGCGGGGCGGTCCACTCGCGCCAGGCCGGGTCCTCGATCCAGGGGCCGGGGGCCAGGACCACCTTGCGGGCGGCCAGCTCCTCCCCCGTGCTCAGCCGCAGCCGCACCCGGTCCGCGCCCGGGTCGACGGCGACGACGCGGGTGCCTTCGAAGAACCGTACGCCGGGCCGCAGCCGCGCGGCCAGGATCTGGGCCACGCCGTGCACGTCGGCGTACTGACCGCCCCGGACCGACCAGGCGGCGCTGCCGGGCGGCAGCCGGACCAGGTCCGCCGGGCCGGCCGGCATCCGGCGCACCGGCTCCAGTCCGGCGTCCGGCAGGTAGTGCTCGGCCAGACGGCCGACGTTCGACCGCGCGGCGACGACGGTGGTGGCCACGTCATGGATGGGCAACTCGGGCAGCTCTTCCCGGAGTTCGCGGTAGTACCGTTCGCTCAGGTCCGCCATCCGGCGCACCCGCGCCGAGGAGCCGCGGGGGAAGTGCAGGCCCGCCGACCTCCGGCTGGCGCCGCTCGCGACCTGGTCGCGGTCGATGACGGCGACCGTGGCGCCCGGGAAGGCGGCCGTCAGCGCACGGGCCGTCAGGCAGCCGATGATCCCGGCGCCGACGATGACGACGTCCAGGACCGTCGTCGTGTCCTCGCGTGGCATGCTCATCCCTCCCAGGAGAGGCCGAGGCGGGGCTTCGCCGACCACTCGATGAAGGACGGCAGCTGGCCGTCGGAGCGCACCCCGCGGATCCGGTCCACGATGCGCTGGCTGCGGTAGGCGTTGAGGCTGAGGTTGGGATCGGCCAGGCCGCGCTGCCCGCGGGCCCTGTTCTGCACGAAGATGTTCCGGTCCGCGGGGCCGTCCCAGCGCACCGCGTAGTTGCCGTCGATCCGGAACTCACCGCCCTCGCGTTCGATGCGTCCCGCGAGGGGCGCGAGGACGTCGGCCTCCCGGGTGCGGTAACCGGTCGCCCAGACCACGACGTCGGCGTCGATCTCCTCCAGCTCGTCCGGCTGGTCGTTGTGGCCCAGGGTCAGCTTCCAGCCGTCCGCGTCCGCTCCGCCGACCGCGCGCACGGTCCGGTTCGGGAACAGGGCGAACAGGTCGCCCGCGCCCTCGATGAACCGCAGCACGTACAGGCGTTGGTAGAGGTCGCGCAGCGTGTGCTCCGAAATGCCGTCGCTGGACAGCACGTTGTCGCGGTTGAAGTCCTCGCGGGCCGTCCGGTCGAGCCGGGAGAAGTACTCGGAGTGGCAGGGCATGTAGAAGTCGTTGGTGAACGGCGAGTCGTCGATGGGGAAGTAGTTGGTCCGCCGCGACACCCACGAGACCCGGCGCGGCAGTTCGGACCCGCTTCTGCCCAGCAGGTGCAGCACCGCCTCCGCGCCCGACTGGCCGCCGCCCACGACACACACCCGTTTGCCGCCGAGTCCGCCCGATCTGGCGGTGAACTCGCCGGCGTGGAACTGGGTGGCCGCGTCCCGGCTCGCCTGTTCCGGCAGCACCGGGTGGGTGCCGATGCCCAGGACGACGTTGTCCGCGCGCACGGTCCGCCGCTCGGTGGCGACCACGAACTCCCCGTCGAAGTCCACCGAGAGCACCTGCTCGCCGAAGACGATGTTGGGATTGCGCTCGCACGCCCAGCGCATGTAGTTGCGGAACTCCTGCCGGGGCACCGCGTCGAACCGGGCGTTGAGGAAGTGGTAGATCTTCCCCTGGTCGTGCAGATAGGCGAGAAAGGAGAACGGGCTGGTCGGCTGGGCCAGCGTGACCAGGTCCTTGAACAGGGAGACCTGGAGGGACGTGCCGGGAATCTGCTGTCCTTCGTGCCAGCCGAATTCCGCCTTGCTCTCGAAGAAGACATTGCGCACGTCCGTATGGCCGTGCAGGAGTGAGGCGAGGCTCAGATTGGCGGGTCCGACGCCGATACCGACGCACCGGTAACGAGAGTCGCTTCGTTCGGTCGCTCCGCGGGCCATAGCCGGATTTCGCCCTTCTTGACCAGGAGACGGGGGACGAGAAACCTCGCGAGCGAGCTGCCGAGAGGTGCCTTTGGGGGGCGCAGGTTCCGCCCTCATACTCCGTCGCCCGACGCGTCCGGCGGCAGCCCCTCCTTCGGGTATGCCTGCCTCACCAGGGCCGAGGAGCGCCCATCGGTGACTTGGCGGGCGTCCCGGCCCCAGGCAGCCTGCTCGCACCATGCCGCGCCCCGCGGCCTCGGCGCAGACCACGACGAAGGGCCACGACCACCATGGACGCAGCTCAGGGACTGCCGGACGGTGCCACCGGTTCCGCGGCCGGCCGCGACATCACCGCGGACGTCATCCGCTCGGTCGCCGCCATGGCGAAGCTCTCACCGCAGGAGATCACCGGGCGGACGCGTTTCCGTCAGGACCTCGACTTCGATTCCACCAACATTCTGGAACTGCTGATGCGTCTGGAGACGGAATTCGACATCGAATTCGATCCGGACACTTTTGGCACCGGCACGTTCGAAACGGTCGACGGGCTTTCGTCGTACGTCCGCGAAACCCTCGGCGGCTGACCCCCGCGTTCCTCCCCGTCGGACCGCACAGGAAGCGCAGGCATGCCGGCTCCCCTCGATCCACCGGACACCCCGTCACCGCTGCGCGCCCTCGCGCGGCACGACCCTCCCCGCCGGGCCCTGGCCGCACTGCACCGCCAAGCCGGGGACGGCACGCTGGTCCACGGGCCGGCCGGGCACGCGCTGGCCCCGGCCGCGCTGGTCGCGAGCGCCACGCGCTCCTGCCGGGCGGGCGCGGTCGGCGACCGTGTCGGTGCCGGCGAACGGGAGCTGACCACGCCGCTGCTGGCGCGGCTGGGGCTCGCCGCCGTGCACAGCACCGCCGTCCGCAGCGCCGCCGTCGCGCCGCCCGGCACCGGCCGTTCCTGGGAGACCTCCCTGCTGTGGGTGCGGCTCGGCATGACCGAGCGGCTGCTCGACGCGGTGACGGTCCACCTCGGCGAACGGTCCTTCGGCGACGCGCGGTTGAGCAGGCACCCGGTGCTCAAGGACGCGCTCGCCGATGCCGTCGTCGCCCTGCTCCAGGTGGAGGCCCGGCTGCACGACGCCGGGACGACGGGCCTGGACGACACCGCCCTGCGCCTGCTGCACGACGAGCTCGGCGGCACCGGACGGTCCCTGCTCGACCTGCTCGGGGCGTACGGCCTCACCGAGGACGGTCCCGGCGCCGACGCCTACGTCTGCGCGTTGCTGGCCGACCTGTACGCCCCGGCCGAACCTTCGGGGGAGACACCATGACGCGCCGCCTGCGCATCCTTCGGGAGTACGTCCGCGCCGAGGCACCCGCGCTGCGCGCCGGCGGCGAGCCGGACGGGGAGCCCCCTCGGGCCCCGCTGCTCGACCGGCTCGCGACGCTGCAGATCCCGCGGAAGTACGCGCGGGCCCCGCTGGTCCTCGACGGCGAGGAGTACTTCGTCCTCAGCGCGGTCGAGCGGGTGGTCTTCCACGAGGAGGCGGCGGCGTACGGCGACGCGGCGGCGCTGCTGTCCGCGCCCGGTTCCCTCACCGCGGGCATGCTGGTCGCGACGCTCGGCGACGACGAGCAGCAGAGCGCGTTCTTCGGGCGCCTGCACGAGCGCCCCACCTGGACCTTCCTCGCCATGACCGAGCCCGGGGGCGGATCCGACGCCACCCGCCTGCACACCACCCTCGAACCGTCGGGCTCCTCGTTCCTCCTCAACGGCGAGAAGCGCTACGTCGGCAACGCGCACCGCGCCCGCACGGGCGTCGTCACCGCGCGGACCCGTCCCGGCCCGCTGGGCATCCGGTGCGTCCTGGTCGACGCCCAGGCCCCGGGGTTCAGCGCGGTGCCGATCGCCACCCTCGGCATGCGCGGCGCGCTCGGGGCCATGCGCTTCGAGGACCTGGCCGTCCCCGAGGAGGCCCTGCTGGGCCGGCATCTGCCGGCCACCCGCAGGGGCATGTGGGGCTGGCTGCACGCCTTCAACCCGCTGCGCTGCGTGGCGGCCGCGCTGGGCGTCGGCATCGCCCGCGCCGCCCACGCGCACGTGGCGGCGTGTCTCGCCGGGCAGGACGTCACCCGGCGGCGGCGCCTGGCCGAGCTGGGGGCGCGTATCGAGGGAGTGCGGAGCCTGACCATGGGCGCCGCGCGGGCCGTGGACGCCGATCCGGCCAACGCCCATCTGCCCGCCGCCGCGAAGGCGGCCGCGGCGGTCCTCGCCGTCGAGGCGACGACCACGGCACTGCGCCTGCTGGGTCCCGGGGCGCGGCTCGAACACCCCTTGCTCGACAAGTGGGCGCGGGACGCCCACGGCATCGAGCACATGGAGGGCACCTCGCACATCCAGCGCATGACCGTCGCCCAGGCCCTGGCCCGCGGCGACCTCTCCCCCGCCTGATTCCGCCGTGACCCGGAAGGAGGGCACGTTCGTGGCAGACACCGATCAGGTGCACCTGTGGCACATCGATCTCGACGGGCCGTCCGCCGGCCCCGAAGCGGCCCTGGGACCGGCGGAGTCGGCTCGTCTCGCCTGCTACACGCACGCGTCCGCCCGGGCGCGGCACACCGCCGCCCACGGCGCCCTGCGGGGCCTGCTCGGCCACGCCCTCGGTCTCGCCCCCGCCGAAGTACCCATCCGGCGGGGACCGTTGGGCAAGCCCGAACTGGCTGGGTCCGACCGTTCGTTGTGCTTCAGTCTGGCGCACGCGCGGGGGCACGCCCTGGTCGCCCTGGCGACCGGCCGGGCCGTCGGCGTCGACCTCGACCACGTCCGCCCGGGGTTCCCCCTCGAAGCCTTCGTCCGCCGCTACTTCCCGGCGCCGGAACAGGACCTGCTCCTGGCCCGGCCGCCGGACGAACGCCCGCTCGCCTTCGTGGAGTTGTGGACCCGCAAGGAGGCGCTGGTCAAGGCGGCCGGGGCGCGGATGGCCCTGGGCGTCGGACAGGAGGTGGGGCCGCCCGGCGTCACCTCCGTGGTGCGGGCGAACCGGCCACCCCTGCGCGGCACCTGGACGGTCCGCAATGTCCCCTCGCCACCGGGCGGGGCCGCCGCCGTGGCGCTGGCGGGCGGGCGGCCGTACCGGGTCGTCGTCCACGACTGGGCCACCGAGGCTCCCTGACGCGCAACTCGCCACCGACCAAAGGATTGCCATGATCGTACTGGGCCTCAGCGGTCTGCCCCACGCGCAGGACCATCTGCTCGCCAACACCGCCGACCCGCATCCCCTGGACGTACGGAACGTGCAGGGCCTGGACAGTGCCGCGTGTCTGATGGTCGACGGCCGGATCATGGCCGCGGCCGCCGAGGAGCGGTTCGACGGGGACAAGGGCACCGGACGCTTCCCGGCCCACGCCATCGACTACGTCCTGCGGGCGGGGGGTGTCACCAGGGAGCAGGTGCAGGCGATAGCGCATGGCTTCAACTACGACCGGCACCGGCGCGTGTTCGCCGCGTCGCGGGACTACTTCGACTCGGTGCTCAGCGGCCGCACCATGACGGAGGCGCTGGGCAAGGCGGGCTGGAGCGATGTGGAGGGCCGCTTCCATCCGGTGGACCACCACCTCGCCCACGCGGCCTCCGCCTACTACCCGAGCGGTTTCGACTCCGCCCTGTGCGTGGTGTCGGACGGCATGGGCGAGACGGAGTCGCTCTCGGTCTACCAGGCGCGCGACGGGCATCTGAAGAAGCTGCACACCCAGCCGATCTCGCAGTCCCTGGGCTTTCTGTACTCCATCTGCACCCGGTTCCTCGGCTTCGCCTCCAACTCGGACGAGTACAAGGTGATGGGGCTCGCCGCCTACGGGGACCCGGAGCCGTACCGGCGGTTCTTCGAGACGCTGGTCACCTTCGACGACGCCACCGGTTCCATCCTCGTCAACTGGCCCAACGGGGCGTTGCGCGAACCGGAGTCGGGCTATCCCCGGGCCATGCGGTACCTGACGGAGGTCGCCTTCCCGCCGCCCACGCAGAGCGGTGAGGTCGTGCCCGCGCACGCCGATTTCGCGGCCGCGCTCCAGGCCCGGCTGACCCAGGTGCTGGTCGCCCTCGTCTCCCACTGGCTGGACCGCACCGGCGAGACCTCGCTCTGCCTGGCGGGCGGCACCTTCCTCAACTGCAAGGCGAACCAGTCGATCTGCGACCTGCCGGCGGTCGAGCGGGTCTTCGCGCAGCCGGCGTCCGGTGACGACGGAACGGCGCTCGGAGCGGCGCTGTACGTCAGCCACCAGCAGGGCAGCCCGTACGTGGGGAACGCCGAGGGGTTCCAGCCGTACACCGGGCCTTCGTACACCACCGACGAGGTGCGCGAGGCCCTCGACGAGCGGGCGGCCGGCGTCGGGTGGAGGTACGCCGGGCTCACGCCCGAGTACTACGCGGCGGCCGCCCGGGACCTCGCGGAGGACCGGATCATCGCCTGGTTCCACGGACGGATGGAGTTCGGGCCGCGCGCCCTCGGCAACCGGTCCATCCTCGGGCTGCCCAAGGGGGACCGGATCAAGGAGCGCATCAACAGCCTGGTCAAGTTCCGCGAGCCCTTCCGGCCCTTCGCCCCCGCGGTGCTGGCCGAGGACCGGGACCGGATCTTCCGGACCCGGGCCCTCGCCCCGACCCGCTACATGCTCTGCACCGCCGGGGTGCGGGACGAGCAGCGCGCCGCGGTGTCCGGCATCGTGCACGCGGACGGCACGGCGCGCATCCAGGACGTCCGTGAGGAATACAACAGCGTCTTCTGGACCCTGCTGAAGGCCGTCAAGGAGCGGACGGGCACGGGGTGTGTCGTGAACACCTCGTTCAATGTGAAGGGCCAGCCCCTGATCATGGATCCGAGGACCGCGATCGACACGTTCCTGCGCACGTCCCTGGACCGTCTCTACATCGAGGGCTTCATCGTGGAGAAGCCCTGATCAACCCGGTGGCGGGCCGGTCACCTCCACCGTGGCCGGGCGCAGCAGGTGCGGGCCGGCGCGGTAGCCGGCCCGCAGGATCCTGGTGCAGGTCGGCCGGGTGGCGTCCGGGGAGACGTGGTGGACGAGGGCCTCGTGGCAGGCGGGATCGAACGGGTCGCCCTCCTGACCGAAGGACTCCAGGCCCAGGGCGCCCAGCCGGGTGTCGAGGGTGTGGGCGATGTCGGCGAGGCCCGGGGTCATGGGCTCGTGGGCGCAGGTGCGGTCCACGGCGTCCAGGACCGGCAGCAGGGTGCGCAGGATGTTGGCCGCGGCGATCTCCCGTACGGCCATCCGGTCCCTGCGCACCCGCTTGCGGTAGTTGTCGTACTCGGCCTTCACCCGCTGGAGGTCGGCCGTGCGCTCCTGGAGCAGGCACCGCAGCCGCGCGGGGTCCGCGTCCCGCGGCAGGCCCCCGTCCATGGTCAGCCCGCCTCCGGCCGGTCGTCGTCCACGATCTCGGCGTCCACCACCTCGTCGTCGTCCGGGGCGGACCCGGCGGACGCGGACCCGCCGGCGGCGCCCGCGGTCTGCTCGCCCTGGCCGCGCGACTGCTCGTACAGCGCCGTGCCGATCTTCTGGGCGGCCTGCGCCACCTGGTCGGTGGCCTGGCGGATGGTGGCCGTGTCCGTGTTCTCGTCCTTGAGCTTCGCCTTCAGGCCGGCGAGCGCCGTCTCGGTCTCGTGCCGTGCCTCGGGGGAGATCCGCTCGGGGTTGTCGGCGATGAGCCGCTCGGTCTGGTAGACGAGCTGTTCGGCCTGGTTGCGGGTCTCCGCGGCCTCCCGGCGCTGCCGGTCCTCCTCGGCGTGCTGCTCGGCCTCGCGGACCATGCGGTCGATGTCGTTCTTCGGCAGGGCGGAGCCGCCGGTGACGGTCATCTTCTGCTCCCGGCCGGTGCCGAGGTCCTTGGCGGACACGTGCATGATCCCGTTGGCGTCGATGTCGAAGGCGACCTCGATCTGCGGGATGCCGCGCGGCGCGGGCGGCAGACCGGTCAGCTCGAACATGCCGAGCTTCTTGTTGTAGGCCGCGATCTCGCGCTCGCCCTGGTAGACCTGGATCTGCACGGACGGCTGGTTGTCCTCGGCCGTGGTGAAGATCTCGGAGCGCTTGGTCGGGATCGTGGTGTTGCGCTCGATCAGCTTGGTCATGATGCCGCCCTTGGTCTCGATGCCGAGGGACAGCGGGGTGACGTCGAGCAGCAGGACGTCCTTGACCTCGCCCTTGAGGACACCGGCCTGGAGCGAGGCGCCGATGGCGACGACCTCGTCCGGGTTGACGCCCTTGTGCGGTTCCTTGCCGGTCAGCTCCCGCACCAGCCCGGTCACGGCGGGCATCCGGGTCGAGCCGCCCACCAGCACCACGTGGTCGATGTCGGACACCTTGATCCCGGCGTCCTTGATGGCGTTGTGGAACGGCGCCTTGCAGCGGTCCAGCAGATCCGCCGTCAGCTGTTCGAACTGGGCGCGGGTGAGCTTCTCGTCCAGGTGCAGCGGGCCCTCGGCGGAGGCGGTGATGTACGGCAGGTTGATCGTGCTCTCCGAGGAGCTGGACAGCTCGATCTTCGCCTTCTCGGACGCCTCGCGCAGCCGCTGCACGGCCATCTTGTCCTTGCCCAGGTCGACGCCGTAGTGGTTCCTGAACTGCTGGACCAGGTGGTCGACGACGCGCTGGTCCCAGTCGTCGCCGCCCAGGTGGGTGTCGCCGTTGGTGGCCTTGACCTCGATGACGCCGTCGCCCATCTCCAGCAGCGACACGTCGAAGGTGCCGCCGCCCAGGTCGAAGACGAGGACCGTCTGGTCGTTCTCCTTGTCGAGGCCGTACGCCAGCGCGGCGGCGGTCGGCTCGTTGATGATCCGCATGACGTTCAGCCCGGCGATCTCCCCGGCCTCCTTCGTCGCCTGCCGCTGCGCGTCGTCGAAGTAGGCCGGCACGGTGATCACCGCGTCCGTGACGTCCTCGCCGAGGTACGCCTCCGCGTCCCGCTTCAGCTTCTGCAGCACCCGCGCGGAGATCTCCTGGGCGGTGTAGCGCTTGCCGTCGATGTCGCCCTGGTCGGGGAAGCGCCAGGAGTGGTCGCCCATGTACCGCTTGACCGAGCGTGCGGTGCGCTCCACGTTGGTCACGGCCTGCCGTTTGGCGACCTCGCCGACGAGGACCTCCCCGTTCTTGGCGAACGCCACGACCGACGGAGTGGTCCGGGCGCCCTCCGTGTTGGTGATGACGGTGGGTTCGCCGCCCTCCAGGACCGAGACCACCGAGTTCGTCGTCCCGAGGTCGATACCGACCGAACGCGCCATGGTGAGTCCTCCCTGTCTGGCTTCTCCGGCCTTTCCGGCTGCTCCCCCACCCGTGTTCCCCGGACCTCCTTGCCTATGGAGACTGACTAGAACTTGAGCTGCCTGGTGTCAAGCCTGGTCCGGCTCCGGTGGGCCGTCCAGGGCACTCGTCCACTCGGTCCCGGCCGCGATCGCCGTCCGCCAGGGGCGCAGGGCGCGTGGCGGCATGCCCACGGAGAGCGCTCCGGTCAGCGCCGTTCCCCTGCGGTAGGCGACGAGGAACCGGCCGTCGGCCGGGTCGCCGTCGACCACCAGGGCCTCGTCGTGATCGCGCAGGTGCCCGAAGGCCTGGATCCTGAGGTCGTACTGGTCGGACCAGAAGGAGGGCACCGGCGCGAAGGGTCTGGCCTGCCCGGGGTCGAGGAGGTTGCGGGCGGCGGCCATGCCCTGTTCGGCGGCGTTCGTCCGATGCTCCACGCGCATGTCGGTGCCGAACAGCGGGTTGTGCCAGCGGGCCACGTCGCCCGCCGCGTAGATGCCGGGCGCGGCGGCGCTGTACTGGTCGCACACCACACCGTCGGCCAGGCGCAGACCGCTGTCCGCGAGCCATTCGGTGTTGGGCTCGGAGCCGATGGCGACCAGCACGTCGTCGGCCGGTATCGCGGTGCCGTCGCTGAGCAGTACCCCGGTGGCCCGGCCCGCCCCGGTCGTGATCCCGGCGACCTTGGTCCCGGTCCGCAGGTCCACCCCGTGGTCGCGGTGGACCTGGGCCAGGTGCGTGCCGACCTGCCGTCCGACGGCGTGGGCCAGGGGGACGGGGGCGGGTTCCACGAGGGTGACGGCCGCGCCGAGGGTACGGGCGGCGGCGGCGACCTCGGCCCCGAGGAACCCGGCGCCCACGACGACCAGCCGGCCACCGGCCGACAGCCGCTCGCGCAGGGCGAGGGCGTCGTCCAGGTCCCGCAGGACGTGGACGCCGGGCGTGTCGCACTCGGGCAGCCGGCGCGGCCGGACCCCGGTGGCGATGATCAGGCCGTCGTACGTGAGCCGCGTGCCGTCGGCGAGGGTCAGCGTCCGCGTCGCCGGGGCGAGGGCCGCGGCGGGCACGCCGAGCCGCAGGTCCAGGAGGAGGGCGTCGAGATCGGCCGGGCGGCGCAGTCGCACCCGCTCGGGCTCCCAGGTGCCGGTGAGGACCTGTTTGGACAGCGGCGGCCGGTCGTAGGGCGGGTGCGCTTCGCCTCCGACGAGGGTCAGCGAGCCGTCGTGACCGGCGCGGCGCAGGGTCTCGGCGGCCGTCAGACCGGCCGCCGAGGCGCCCACCACGACGATGCGGCGCGGCGGGGCGCCCGTCACTCCGCCACCAGCCGGATCGCGGCGGCGGGGCAGATGGCCACCGACTCGTGCACGCCGTCCGCGTGCTCGGGCCCGGGGGTGGCGTCCAGCAGTTCGACGATGCCGTCGTCGTCCTGGTCGAAGACCTCGGGTGCCATCAGGACGCATTGCCCGGAGGCGACGCATTTGGACTGGTCGACTTCCACGCGCATGGGTTCCTCGTTTCGTGGTTCGCGGTGGTACGAAGATCGCGGTGCTGTGAAGTGCTACCAGGCAACGGGTAGTTCATAAACGCCGTAGACGAAGCCGTCGTGCTTGAACTCCAGTTGGTCGAAGTCCGTGGCCAGCCTCAGCGTGGGGATGCGGGAGTAGAGGGTGCTGTAGACGACCTGGAGTTCGACGCGGGCGAGCGGCTGGCCGAGGCACTGGTGGACGCCGTAGCCGAAGGCGACGTGGCGGCGGGCGTCGCGGGTGAGGTCGAGCCGGTCGGGGTCGGGGAAGGCGTCCGCGTCCCGGTTGGCGATGTCGTTGGCGAGGATGACGCCGTCGCCCGCGCGGATCAGCTCGCCGCCGATCTCGATGTCCTCCAGCGCGACGCGGCGGCGGCCGGAGTGCGTGATGTTGAGGTAGCGCAGGAGTTCCTCGACGGCCGAGGCGACCGTGCGGGGGTCGTCGGTGCCGCGGAGCAGGGCGAGTTGGCCGGGGTTGCGCAGCAGGGCCAGGGTGCCGAGGGCGATCATGTTGGCGGTGGTCTCGTGTCCCGCCGCGAGCAACAGGACGCCGAGTTCGGCCGCTTGGCGCTGGGTCAGTTCGCCGGTGGCGACGCGCTGGACGGCGAGCGCGGAGAGCACGTCGTCCTCGGGGTGCGCGCGCTTGGTGGTCAGGAGGTCGTCCAGGTAGTCGGTGAGCGCCTCGGACGCCGCGAGCATCTCCTCGCGGGTGGAGGTACGGCGCACCAGGACACGGGTGTTGCGCTGGAAGAAGTCGTGCTGCTCGTACGGCACGCCGAGCAGCGCGCAGATCACCAGGCTCGGCATGGGCAGCGCGAACGCCTCGACGAGGTCGGTGGGATTGGGCCCGGCGAGCATCTCGTCGATCAGGTCGTCCACGATCCGCTGCACGGACGGGCGCAGGGCCTCGACCTTCCGGATCGTGAAGGGGGCCGTCACCATGCGGCGCAGGCGGGCGTGTTCGGGGTCGTCCATGGTGAGGAAGGTGTTGCGGACCTGGTCCCGCTCCTTCGTCGCCGCGCTGCGGTGGGGGTAGCCGTGGTGCCGGGGGTCGGCGCTGATGCGCGGGTCGCCGAGCAGGGCGCGTACGTCCTCGTGGCGGGTGATCATCCAGGGGCTGCTGCCGTCCCAGATGCGCACCCGGGAGACGGGGCGCTCGCTCTGCAGGGTCTTCAGGGCGGGGGGCGGGTCGAAGGGGCATCCGGCGGCGCGGGGCATGGGGTGCTCGGGAAGCCCGGTCGGCGTGTCCGTGACGGTCTCGGTCATACCTGCCTCCTCGGCAGAGGGGACACCCAACACCCCTAACGGTGTTAGGTGCTTCAGGCAACTTTAGGGAGTGTGGTGAGCGCGTCAACGGGGCCGAAGGGTTCGCCGTCGCTATTCGGCCACGATGCGGTCGAGCAGGTCGTCCGCGCGCCGGGCGAGGCCGCGACGGTCGACCTCGAAGGGCAGCGCCATCGCGATGGTGACGATGCCGTGCAGCGCCGACCACAGCAGCAGGGCGTCCTGCCCGCCGTCCACCTGGGCGGAGCGGGCCGTGGGCAGCGCGGCCAGCGCCTCCTCCCACGCCCCGAGCACCAGCCACACCGGGTGCCGGGGCGAATCCTCACGCGGGCCGACCATGCGCTCGACCCCGAACATCAGCCGGTAGCGCCGGGGGTTCTCCAGCGCAAAGTCGCAATACCGGTGCGCCATGGCCCGCAGCGCGACCCGGGGAGCGCGGCCGTCGCGGGGCGCGCGGGCCTCGCGCAGTTCGGCCACCAGTTTCTCGTAGGCCCGCCGGGTCACGGTGGCGACCAGTTCGGAGCGGTCCTTGAAGTGCAGATAGACGCTGGGCGCGGAGATCCCGACCTCCCGGGCGACCGCGCGCAGCGACAGCGCCTCCTCGCGGCCCGACTCGGCCAGCAGCCGTGCCGCGGCGGCCAGGATCTCCTCCTTCAGGACCCCGCCCTCGCCCCACTGGCTCGGGACGCGGCGCTTGAACGTGTCGGCCACCTGTGCTCCCTCCGTCTCCCGCCTGCCGGGGTGAAGCATTATCGGAGGTGGCGGGCATAGCATCGGGCTGACAGCCGCAGAACGCCGAATCGATCAGGCCGGGACGGGGATACGCGCCAGTGGTGACGGGTGGGGCAACACGGTTGCGGGTGCCGGTGGGGGCGGACGCGGAGCGCTGGGTCACGCGGGCCGGGTGCCGCCGGGTGCTGCTCGTGGTGCACAACGTGACGTCCGCGACCCGGTTGCTTGACGTGCTGCCCCTGTTCGGCGGCGACGTACGGCTCCAGTTGTTCGCCACGTGCACGGGGTCGTCGCCCTTCCTCGCGGGCGTGGTCGAGCTGCTGGCCGGCACGGGGCTGCCCGTCCTGCCGTGGGAGCAGGCCAAGGAGACGACGTTCGACCTCGCCGTCTCGGCCAGCTACGGCGGTGAACTGGACGAGATACGCGCCAAGTTGGTCGTCCTGTCCCATGGGATGGGCTACAACAAGCGGCTCGCCGCCCCGGATGCCGGACACCGTGCCTCGGCACCGGTCTTCGGCCTGTCGCCGGACTGGCTGCTGCACCGCGGCCGTCCGCTCGCCGCGGCCACCGTGCTGTCGCATCCCGAACAGCTGGAGCGGCTGCGCGCCTCCTGTCCGCAGGCCGCGCCCACGGCCGTACTGGCGGGCGACCCCTGCTACGACCGGCTCATCGGCGCGCTCCCGCAGCGCGACCTCTTCCGCCGGGCCCTCGGCGTGGCGCCGGGGCAGCGGCTGGTCGTCCTCAGCTCGACCTGGTCGTCGCGGTCCCTGTTCGGCACCACGGACGCGAGCGAGCCGGACGACGCGGGCGATCTGCTGCCCTGGCTGCTGTCCCGGCTGTCCACGGAGCTGCCGGCCGACGAGTACCGCTCCGTCGCCGTCCTGCACCCGAACATCTGGTACGGGCACGGTCCGGGACAGGTCAGGGCCTGGCTCGACCACGCCCGGCGAGCCGGTCTGGACGCCGTGCCGCCGCTCGACTGGTGGCGGCAGGCCCTGATCGCGTCGGACTGTGTGCTCGGGGACCACTCCAGCGTCACCTACTACGCGGCGGCCATCGGCGTCCCCGTGCTCCTCGGGGCGTTTCCGCAGGACGCGCTCGACCCGCACTCCCCGGTGGCCGCGCTCGGGCGTACGGCGCCCCGGCTGGTCCGGCGGGGCAGCCTGCGCGCGCAGATCGACGCGGCGATCGACGCCCACGAGCCGGGCCGTTACGCGCACTTCGCCGAGCAGGCCAGTTCGTCGCCGGGCGAGTCGGCCGGGCTGCTGCGCGGGCTCTTCTACCGCCTCATGGGCCTGCCGGAGCCCGCCGGCCACGCCGCGTTGCTCGACCCGCTGCCGCTGCCGCCCCATCGACCGGCCCGTCGTACCACGCCCGTCCGGGTCTTCGCCGACGTGGCCGAGGGACGGACGCCGGAGGTCACGCTTGTACGCCACCCCGTGTCCGGCGACGCCCCCGATCCGGAGGCGGGACCGGCGGCGCGTGCGGAGTTCGCGCACACGGCGGTGGACGAGGAGACCCGGGAGGCCGGCCGGCTGCGCCTCGCGGACGTCGTGCTGCGGCACGCGCCCGCCGACGATCCACGGCTCGGGCCGCCCGGCGCCTGGACGGCGGAGGCGCTGGCGCGGTACCCGTACTGCGCGCTGGCGGCCTACGCCGACGGTCCTGACCGTTGCGTCGTACGCACCCGGCAGGGCGAGCTGCTGCGGCTGTCCGCAGCCCCGGGCCCGGACGGGCGCCCTGACCTGTGCGATCCGGCCGCGTACGCCTCCGCGCTGCACGCCTGGATCGCGAGCGGGCGGAAGGTCTCCGAGGCCGTGCCGCGCCTCGTGGTGCGCACCGGTGCCGTGGCCCACCGGGTGACGGTCGAACGGCTGTCACCACCCCCGGCCTAGGGCCTCTCGTTTGGATCATGCCGGGCTCGCGGGCCCTGGCACCGCTCCCTGATCCGGCCTGATCCAAACGAAAGACCCTCGCACCGCCTCAGGCCGCCAGCGCGGCAAGGCGCTCCCTTGCCCGCGCCGCGCCGATGCCGTTCTCCTGCGCGTCGTACCGCGCGGCGGCGGCCCGCAGATCCTCGGCGGCCCGCTCCGGGTGGCCGGTCCGGTGATGGCACTCGGCCCGCTGCTCCAACGCGTCGGCGAGCTGAAGCCCCGCGCCCTGTGCCGTCATGGTCTCGACGGCCTTGTCCAGGCAGACCAGGGCGAGTTCAGGGTCGCCCGCGCCGAGGTGGGCCTCGCCCAGGCTCATGTAGACGCGGCCCTCGTTGTAGACGTCGGCTCCGTCGGGCAGGGTGCGGAAGCGGACCAGCGCGTCGTTCAACCGCTCGAAGGCGGCGGGGAACCGGCCCTCCCCGGCGAGGACGCGGCCGATGTGGTGCGCCAGGAGCGCGGTGGCGCGGGGGACGTCCCGCCATCCGTCGTCGCCCTCGCGGACGCCCCCCAGGATGCGCTGGGCCTCCTCGAAGCCCTGCCGCGCCTCGTCGTGGCGCCACAGCTTGAGGCGGAGCAGTCCGAGGGCCTCCAGGGCGGTCGCCTGGCCGCGCCGATGACCGCAGGCCTCGTCGGCGGTGACGGCCGCCTCCAGCGCCTCCTCCGCCTTGTCGGCCTCGCCGACTCCCATGTAGGCGAAGGCCAGTTGGACCAGCATGCGGCCCACGGCGCGCCGGTCGCCGAACTCCTCGGCGCTGCGGCGGGCGGCCTCGACCCCGCGCAGATGCGTCTCGATCCACTGGGCGTGGAAGCCGAGCCTGAGATGCAGGCTCCACATCGCCTCGCACAGCTGCCACACCAGGTCGTCGAAGCCGTGGTGATCGGCCGCGTGGATGACGGCGGCGAGGTTCTCCCGCTCGGCGCGCAACTGTGCCAACGCCCTTGCGCTGTCGCCCGGTTCGGGTGCCGCCGGGGCCGGGAGGCGGTCGTAGACGGGGCCGAGGTGCCAGCGGTGCCGGATCACCCGCAGGTCCGCCGCCGCCGCGAACCGCAGATACGCCACCGCCACCCGGCGGACCGCCTCGCGCATCCGGCGTTCCCCGTCCTCGGCGACCGCCAGTTCGCGTGCGTGCGCGCGGACCAGGTCGTGGAAGCGGTAGCGCTCCTCCGCGACCTCCTCCAGCAGATGGACGCGGGCCAACTCCTCCAGCATCTCCCGCGCTTGAGCCTCCTCGACGTCTGCCGCCGGCGCGGCGCACAGGACGTTCACGGTCGGCCACGCCCATACCGCGAGCGCCCGGTAGAAGGCGGCGCATTCGGGGGTGAGTTCGCCGTACGACACGTCGTGGGCGAGCCGGACCGGGTCCCCGGCACCTGAACCGGGTTCTTCCACGGGGGCTCCGGTCTGCCTCGTGCCGTGGATCCGGTCGGAGAGTCCGCGTGCCACGCTGTCCCAGGAGAGGTGCTCGCGGACGGCGAGTCCGGCGCCGGTGGTGCACACCGCGAGCGGGATGCCGCCGGTGCCCTCCGCGACGGCCCGTACGACCTCCTCCGGGGCGGCCGCCCGCGCCCGCCCGGCGACGCGCCGCAGCAGCAGGACGGAGTCCGCGGTCGACAGCGGCCGCAGGGTGAAGGGATGCGCCCCCTGTTCGGCCACGAGCCGGCCGAGGCGGTGCCGGCTGGTCACCAGGACGAGAGACCCGGGCGAGGCCGGCAGCAAGGGGAGGACCTGCGCGTCGTTCAGCGCGTTGTCCAGTACGACGATCATGCGCCGGCCGGCCGTGCGCTCCCGGAACAGGTCCCGCTGGCGGGACTCGTCGCCGGGGATGGTGTCGACCCCGAGGCTCTCCAGGAAGCGGACGAGCGCCTCGGAGGGCGTGAGGGCGGTGCCCGCGGACGCGCCCGCCAGGTCGACGAACAGGACCCCGTCCTCGAACCGCTCGCGCAGCTCGTGCGCGCACCGGACGACGGTGGCGGTCTTGCCGATGCCGCCCGGCCCGGTGAGGGCGGCGACGACCGGTGCGCCCGGTGCGCGGTCGGTGTCGTCCAGCAGGCCCTTGAGCCAGGCGAGCACGTCCTCCCGGTCGGTGAACGCCGCCGTGGCGGGCGGCAGCATCTGCGGGCGGGCGGCGCTGGGCGCCAGGGCCCGCGCCGCGCCCGGCGCCAGCCAGGACGCCTCACGCACCCATTCCCGCAGCTCGTCGGCGAACTCCGGGGAAGTGCGGGCGAGTTCCACCAGCCGTAAGGCCGCGGCCCGGCGTTCGTGCTCGGTGACGGGCAGGACGAGTACCTGCTGACCCGATGGGGCACCGGGCTCGGTGCCCGCCCGGCCGAGCAGTCCGTGCAGCCGCTCCGAGATCCGCCTGCCCATCTCACCGCCCGCACCCGACAGCGCGCCGGAGGCGACCGTGCCGACGGCAGAGAACACCAAGTCCATCAACGGTTCCACCCAGCACTCCCCCAACTCGCCATCCCGGCCATCGTATCGACAAAGGGGTACGGGGAGGGGGAGGACGGGCACCGGCCCGTGGGCCGGTTCAGGCCGTTTCGTCGGGTCGGGGTCGGAGGGTGGCGAGGGTGGTGAGCGCGGCCAGGGCGATCAGTGCGGCGAGGGCGCCGAAGCCGTAGGCGAGGGTGGTCAGGGAGGCGGTCGCGGCGACCACGAGGGGGCCGCCCGCGTCGCCGAGTTCACGGCCGAGTTCGGCGGTGCCCATGGTCTGGCCGAGGCGTTCGGCGGGGGTGCTCGCGGCCAGGGCGGCGAAGCCGAGGGGGGTGACCAGGCCGGTGCCGGCGCCGGTGAGGGCGGCGCCGAGGAGGATACCGGTCAGGCCGGGCAGCATCGCGCAGGCCAGGCCCGCCGCGGTGACGGCGAGGCCGAGGGCCGGGCCGCTGCGGGGCTTGAGCCGGCCGGCGTCCAGCGCGCGTCCGGCCCAGGGCTGGACCACGGCCGCGCAGCACGCGAGCACCGACACCGCCGCCCCGGTCGCCACCGTGCCGAGCCCGTCGGCGCGGCCGGCCACCGGCAGGAAGCCCACCGCGGCCGACAGGGCCGCCGTCGCCGCCGCGAGCGCGGCCGTCGGGGCGAGGAAGGCCGGGTCGGCCAGCCGGCGGGCGAGGTCCAGCACCGTCTGCCGGGCCCTGGGCAGCGGGGGTACGACGGGGACGGCCAGCGCGGCCCAGCCGGCGACCGCGGCGCCGAGCACCGCGAGGACGGTGAACAGCAGCCGCAGGCCCCCGGCCCAGACCACGACCCCGCCGAGCAGCGGGCCCAGCGCGTAGCCGAGGGACTTGTAGAAGCCGTAACTCCCGAAGACCCGCCCGCGTTCGGCCGCCGGGCCGAGCCGGGCGACCAGGGCGGCGGCGGACGGCGAGAAGGCGGAGGCCGCGGCGCCCTGGCCGAGGCGCGCGGCCCACAGCCAGCCGGGGCCGCCGGCGCCCGCGTACAGGGCGGACGCGGCGGCGAAGGCGGCGAGCCCGCCGAGCAGCACCGGGCGGGCGCCGATCCGGTCGGCGAGGGTGCCGAAGACCGGCTTGAGGACGACCTCGGCGCCGTCGTACAGCGCGAGCAGCCCGCCCAGCACCAGCAGGGAGGTGACCGCGCCCCGCGCCTGGCCGCCGAGGTTCGCGGCGATTCCGTGCGCGCCGAAGGCGGTGGTGAACCCGGCGGCGTAGAGCGGCCACATCTGCCGGGACGGGCGCGGGGGCGGGGTCATGACGTCCCCACGCGCGGGTTCGCTCGACACAGGGCGAACGTAGCAGGCGGTCCGGGGCCCCGTAACGGCATGTCGCCGCCGGCGTCCTGGTGCTGCTGGCCGCCGTCCTGGTCGCGCACTGGCTGGAGGGCTCGCTGGAGCGGGACGAGCTGCACACCGGGTACTTCCTGCCGGTCGTGGCCGGCTCGTTCATCACCAGCATCGGGTTCACCAGCATCGGCGATCACCGCGCCGCCGTCGCGGCGTTCGGCGCCGGCATCTACTTCTGGCTCACCCTCGGCGGGGTCATGCTGCTCATGGTTCTGGTGCAACTGGTGTATCTGCCGGGCTACTTGCACGTGCCGTTCAGCCTTCAGCACTGGACCTTCACGTTCCCGCTGGCGGTCCTCGGCAACGACGGCGTTCGCTGGGCGGGCGCCCTGCGCTTCAGCGGCTGGCGGCCCGCCGCCTGGGTCCTGCTCACCGTGGTGACCGTGCTCGTCGGCGCGATCGCGCTGCGCACCCTCGGCGGCGTCCTGCCCGGCAGGCTCGGCGCGCGGCGCGCGCCCTCCACGGGCTGAGCGCGGCGGCACCGGGGGGCCGCCGGTCCCGCGCCCGGTGGGCGGGTGCCACGCGGCCCCCGCCCCCTCACTCCGGGGCGAACGAGAAGCTGTTCCACAGGCCGGTCGCCCTGACCGCCTGGTCCGTGGCGCCGATGTCCAGGAAGACGTACGAACCGCCCGCGGGCACGGTGCAGTCGGGGGTCGTGTAGAGCCGCAGGCTGCTCTGGGTCTGGTTGGTGACCTGGGTGACACCCTCGGGGAAGCGGTGACAGCCCTCGACCTGCGGGTTGGTGAGGTTCTGTACGATCCGTCCATTGTGCCGTGCCACGATCTGACCGGACGCCTGGTCCTGGCAGGCGGTGAGCGCGATGCCGAGCAACGCGAAACCGGTGAGCGCGGCCAGCGACCGTGAAGCGCGCATCGGGCCTCCTGTACCAAGGCGGGTGCTGCCGGGGGACCTGGTCCCCCCACCACTATCCGTCAGAGTCCGCGGACCCGCCCGGCGAAGACGCCCGCACCGCACGCATCGCCTGTTCAGCGGCGCCCGCGGGTCCTTTCGGGTGCCGGTGTGGCACGGGTGTCGCACCCGGTGTGCGGGGCACGGCCGCCCACCCTTGACTGAGCGGAAAGAGTAGCCGCGAGGGCACGGGAGTCACGCATGACAGGGCACTGGAGACGGGGCACGGCGGGCACGGCGGTCGCTTTGGCCATGGTGACGGCGGCCGGGTGCGGCAACGGCACCCAGAACTCCCCCACCCCGGCCGAACAGGCGGCCTCGGCGGCCTCCGCCGCCGCCTCGCTCGCCTCCCGCGGGGGCGACGCGCTCGCCTCGGCCTCGGCGGAGGCCGGCCGCAGGCTGGAGGAGGCCAAGGGCGGTCTGAACGCCAAGGACCAGGTGAGCCTCGGCGCCGTCAGCATCGGCGGCGACGGCCGGGCCACCACCACGGTGACCGCGCGGAACACCGCCTCCTCCGCCAAGTCCTTCGCCGTCCAGGTCAACTTCACGGACGCCAGCGGCAATCTGCTGGACGTCGTGGTGCTGACGGTCAGGAACGTGGCCGCGCACGCCTCGGGCCACGGCACCGCGTACAGCAACCGCAGGCTGCACGGCGAGGTGCGGGCGGCCGTCGGCACGGCCCTGCGGTACTGACCCCGCCGCCCCCGGCGCTGCCGCACGAGTGAACCGCCAAACGGGTGATACCCGGCGCCCCTCGGCCCCGGACACCCCAGGATCACGGCCCAGTCGGGCATTTCCGGCACATCAGTCAATCGCCTCGAAATGACAGGCATACGGTGCCCTGTCCACACTGAACGGGCGGTTCGTGATCAGGAAAGCGCATCAGCCAACCAGCACGTTCTCGAGGAGATCGAATGGTGGAGCAGTCCTCCGAGATCGATATAAGCGGGCCGGACGCACCCGTCCTCCCCGTGAACGGCGCCGGCCCGGACAAAGCGGAGACCGAGAGCGGACTCGCGGACACGCTGGCCGAGCTCGTGGGCGTCGAGCAGGTCCCGGTGGACAGCCACTTCTTCACCGACCTCGGTGCCAACTCCCTGGTCATGGCCCAGTTCTGCGCACGGGTGCGGAAGCGGCCCGACCTGCCGTCCCCGTCCATGCGGGACATCTACCGGTATCCCACCATCCGGGATCTGGCGCGGGCCCTCGCACCGGCCGCTCCCCCGCCGGACGAAGCAGCCACGGCCGCCCCGACGGCTCCCGCGGCGTCCTCGGCCCCCGCGCCCGTGACGCCTCCCGCGCCACCGCCGCGCACCAGCCGGCTGCTCCATTCCCTGTGCGGGACCTTCCAGTTGCTGGTCTTCCTCGGCTACTCGCTCGCCTCCGGCCTGGTCACCGCCAGCGGCTACGAGTGGGTCTCCTCCGGCAGGGGGGTCGCCGACATCTACGTACGGTCGCTGGTCCTCGGCGGCGCCGGGTTCCTCGCCCTGTGCCTCTTCCCGGTCCTGGCGAAATGGCTGCTGGTCGGCCGCTGGAAGCCCGCCGAGTTCCCCGTCTGGGGCCTCGCGTACATGCGGTTCTGGCTGGTGAAGGTGCTGCTGCACGCGAACCCGATGGTCCTCCTCGCCGGAACGCCGCTGTACGTGCTGTACCTGCGGGCCCTGGGCGCGCGGATCGGCAAGGGGGTCACGATCCTCTCGCACACCCTGCCGGTCTGCACCGACCTGGTGACGATCGGCGCCGGGACGGTGATCCGCAAGGACTCCTTCATCCTCGGCTACCGGGCGCACGCGGGCCGTATCCAGACCGGCCGGATCACCCTCGGCGAGAACGTGTTCATAGGGGAGAAGACCACCCTGGACATCGACACCGCGATGGGCGACGGGGCACAGCTCGGGCACGCCTCGGCGCTGCACCGCGGCCAGTCGGTCCCGGCCGGCGGGCGCTGGCACGGATCCCCCGCCGAACCGGCGCGGACCGACTACCTGCGCGTCCCGCCCGCCCGGTGCGGCACCCTGCGACGGACCTGCTACAGCCTGGGCACCCTGTTCCAACTGCTTTTCATCTACCTGCCGTTGGCCGTCGGCGGGACGTACATGCTGTTCACAGCGATACCGGCGATCGGCAAACGGCTCGACCCGCAGACGCAGTCGCTGGCACCGGCCGAGCTGCTCACGGACTCGCTGCTGCTCTCCCTCACGCTGTTCTTCGGCTTCGCGGTCGTGGGCCTGGCCGCCGTGTACACCCTGCCGCGGCTGCTGGGGCTGATCGTCCGGCCGGACCGGGTCTATCCGCTCTACGGCCTCCACTACACGCTGCACCGCACGACGGCCCGCATGACGAACATCAGGTTCTTCGCCTGGCTGTTCGGCGACAGCTCGTACATCGTGCACTATCTGCGCGGCCTCGGGTACGACCTGTCGCACGTCGAGCAGACCGGCTCGAACTTCGGCACCGAGATGCAGCACGAGACCCCGCTGCTGGTCTCGGTCGGCAGCGGCACCATGGTGGCCGACGGTCTGTCCATCCTCAACGCCGACTATTCGAGCACGTCGTTCCGGCTGTCGAAGGTGTCGATCGGGCCGCGCAACTTCCTCGGCAACAACATCGCCTACCCGGTGGGCGGCAGGACGGGCGAGAACTGCCTGCTCGCGACCAAGGTGATGATCCCGCTGGACGGCGAGATCAGACAGGGCGTGGGACTGCTCGGTTCGCCGTGCTTCGAGATCCCCCGCTCGGTGGACCGCGACGCCCGCTTCGACCATCTGCGCGAGGGCGCGGAACTCGGCCTCCGCCTCGGGGCGAAGAACCGCTACAACCTGCGCTCGATGGCCTGCATGCTGTTCGCGCGCTGGCTGCACGTCTTCGCCCTCACTCTGTTCGCCCTCGCCACGGTCGACCTGTACGGCATGGCCGGCCATGTGGTGATCGCCGCCTATCTGGCGCTGACGCTCGCCTTCTCCACCGCCTACTACATCGCGCTGGAGCGCTGCCTGACCAGGTTCCGCGGTCTGCGGCCCGAGTTGTGCTCCATCTACGACCGGAGGTTCTGGCGGATCGAGCGCCTGTGGAAGGTTCCGGACCAGTGGCTCGACATCTTCAACGGCACCCCCTTCAAGAGCCTGGTCTGGCGGCTGATGGGCGTGCGCGTGGGCCGCATGGTGTTCGACGACGGCTGCTACATCACCGACCGGACCCTCGCGGTCATCGGCGACGGGTGCACCCTCAACGCGGGCAGCAAGATCCAGTGCCACTCGCAGGAGGACGGCACCTTCAAGTCCGACTACATCCGGCTCGGCGCCGGCTGCACCCTGGGCGTCTCCGCCCATGTCCACTACGGCGTGACGATGGGCGAGGGCTCGGTGCTGGTCACCGACTCCTTCCTCATGAAGGGCGAGGAAGTGCCGCCGCACGCGTGGTGGGGCGGCAATCCGGCAGTGGAGTTGCCGGCGGCCGACGGTCCGCCCGGCGACCCCTTCCGGGCTGTGTCTCCAGCCAATGCCAGTGCGACGACCGCGAGTTGAGGAAGGCCATTCGATGGGAACGCGCGTGGAAGCGGACCGGGAGTTCTGGCAGCGGGTGCTGACGGCCGGCGGTGTCACCTCGGTGCCGCGCTGGGTCCGGGAGCCGGCTCCCGGGGCGGCGGAGCACGAGGTGCCGGTGCCGGAGGAGGTGGCGCGGGCGGTGCGCGAGCTGGTGCGGCGCGAGGGTGTGCCGGTCAGCGCGCTGCTGCTCGCGGCGCACGCCAAGGTGCTGGCCGCGCTGTCCGGCGAGCCGGAGGTGGTCACCGGCTACACCACCGGGGTGCGCGGCGAACCGCTGCCCTGCCGGCTGGCCGTCCGCCCGGGTTCCTGGCGGGAGTTGACCGCGGCCGCCGAGCGGGCCGAGGCGGAGGTGCTGGCGCACCGGGAGTTCCCGGTGGAGAAGCTGCGCCGCGAACTCGGGCTGACCGAGCCGCCGTACGAGGTGGTGTTCGGGCCCGTCGGGGCGGACGAGAACCACGCCGACGACGGTGTCCTGCGGGTGCGCTGGTCCGACCGGGGCGGCCGGCTGCTGCTGCGCCTCGGCTACCGCACGGACGTCCTGGACGCCGCCGCCGTGGCCCGGATCGGCGGCTACCACGTGACCGCCCTCGGGCTGCTGGCCGCCGGACCGGACACCGACCACGGCGCGCGGAGCCTGCTGTCGGACGACGAGGTGCAAGAGCAGTTGGAGGGGCTGGCCGGTCCGCACCGGCCGCTGCCCGAGGCGCGGGCGCACGAACTGTTCGAGCAGCGGGTGCGGGCGTGTCCGGACGCGGTGGCGGCCGTGCGGGGCGAGCGGCAGTGGACCTACGACGAGCTGAACCGGCGGGCCAACCGGCTGGCGCGGGCGCTGCTCGACCGGGGCGCCGGCCGGGAGCACGTGGTCGCCGTCGTCATGGAGCGCGACCTCGACTGGCTGGCGGCGACACTGGCGGTGTTCAAGGCGGGCTGCGCCTATCTGCCCATCGAGCCGCACTTCCCGGCCGGCCGGATCGCGGCAACGTTGTCGCGGGCGGGCTGCCGGCTGGTGCTGACCGAGTCCGGCAGCACCGGGACCCTGGACGAGGCGCTGGCCTCGGTGGCGGACGCGGTGCGGCTGCCGGTCGAGGAGGCGTACGCGGAGCCGCACGCCGACGCCGACCTGCACGTGCCGGTCGGCGCCGACCAGTTGGCGTACATCTACTTCACCTCCGGCTCCACCGGCCAGCCGAAGGGGGCGATGTGCGAGCACGCGGGGCTGCTGAACCACCTGTTCGCCAAGATCGACGATCTGGGGATCGGCGAGGGCTCCGTGGTGGCGCAGACGGCACCGCAGTGCTTCGACATCTCGCTGTGGCAGCTCGTGTCCGCGCTGCTGGTGGGCGGGCGGACCCTGCTGGTCGGGCAGGACGAGATCACCGACGTGGAACGCTTCGTCGGCACGCTGGTGGACGGGCGGGTGTCGGTGGCCCAGCTGGTGCCCTCCTATCTGGAGGTCGTCGTCTCCTACTTGGAGCAGCGGCCGCGTGAGCTGCCCGACCTGCGCTGTGTGTCGGTGACCGGTGAGGCGCTCAAGCGGGAGCTGGCGCAGCGCTGGTTCGCGATCCAGCCGGGCATCAGGCTGCTCAACGCCTACGGCCTGACGGAGACGTCGGACGACACCAACCACGAGGTCCTGGACCGGGTGCCGGAGCGGATCCTGCTGGGGCGCGCGGTGAACAACGTGCGCGTCTACGTGGTGGACGAGCGGCTGTCGCTGGTGCCGCTGGGCGCGCCCGGCCTGATCGCGTTCTCCGGTGTCTGCGTGGGCCGGGGGTACGTCAACGATCCCGAGCGGACCCGTCAGGCGTACCGCACGGACCCGTACCGGCCCGGTGAGCGGCTCTATCTGGGCGGTGACTGGGGGCGCTGGCACCCGGACGGCAAGCTGGAGTTCCTGGGCCGCCGGGACAACCAGGTGAAGATCCGCGGCTTCCGCATCGAGATCGGGGAGATCGAGAACGCGCTGCTGCGGGTGGCCGGGGTGCGGGACGCGGCGGTGGTGGTCACCGAGCGGGGCGCCGGCGGCAAGCATCTGATCGCCTTCTGCGCGGGCACGCCCCGGCCGGTGGCGGAGCTGCGCGAGGCGCTCGCCGCGGTACTGCCCGCCTATATGCTCCCCTCGGCCTTCCACTGGCGGGACGCCCTGCCGCTGACGGCCAACGGGAAGATCGACCGCAAGGCGCTGACCGCGCTGGCCGGGGAGGCCGGGGAGGCCGCACGGGAGACCCCGGCGGCGGACGTCCCGGTCGGCCCGGCCGAACGGCGGCTCGCCGCGGCCTGGGCGCAGGTGCTGGGCGTGCCCGAGGAGCGGGTGTGCCGCTCGGACCACTTCTTCGACTCCGGCGGCACCTCGCTGACCGCGGTCAAGCTCAGCATCGCGCTGGAGCGGGCGGTGTCCCTCAAGGACATCACCCGGCACCCGGTCCTCGCCGATCTGGCCGCGCTGCTGGACGGCGCGAGCAGGCAGCACGGGGAGCTGCTGCAACCGCTCGCGGAGGGGGCGGGCGCGGGCCAGGGCGCGCTGGTGTGCTTCCCGTACGCGGGGGGCAACGCGGTCAACTTCCAGCCGCTGGCGGGCGCGTTGGCGGACAGCGGGCTCGCGGTCCTCGCGGTGGACCTGCCGGGTCACGATCTGGCCGCGCACCAGGAGCCCTTCGCCTCGATCGCGCAGGTGGCCGAGCAGGTCGCCGCGGAGATCATCGCCCGCGGGCTTACCCGGGTGATGCTGTGGGGCCACTCCTCGGGTGCCGCGCCCGCGATCGAGACGGCCCGGCGGCTCGCCGAGCGGGGTGTGCCGGTCACCCGGGTGTTCATCGGCGCCCAGCTCCTCGGCACCGCCGACGAACGAGACGCCGCCGTGGTGGAGTTGACCGGGCTCGGCGATGCCGAGATCGCGGCGCGGCTCGCCGCGGACGGCGGCTACACCGAACTGGCGGAGCTGACCGAGGCGCACGCCGAGCACATCGGCGCCGCCTACCGGCACGACTGCGTGGCCGCGCACCGCTACTTCCGAGCGGCGCTGCAGACCCCGTCGCCGCCCAAGCTGTCCGCGCCCCTGACGGTGGTCGTCGCGGCCGACGACCCGCACACCGCCGGCGCCGCCGAGTGCCACCGGGACTGGCTGCTGCTGGCCAATCAGGTGGAGCTGCACGAACTCGCCGACGGGGGGCACTACTTCCCGCGCACCCGGCCGGCCGAGGCGGCGCGGGCCGTACTGCGGGCCGCCGTACCCCTGGCCACGTCCTGAGCCACGCGGACCCTCCAGCCGGGCAACCGAAAGGAAACCGAGATGCCGTTCTCATCCCTGGCAGCACCGCTCGAGGTGGAGCTGCGGCCGCACAGACCGGCGCTGCTGCGCGTCGACTCCCCGGGCGACCCCCTGAGTTGGGCGGGCGAGCACCGCGAGGCGCTGCGCGCCGCGGTCACCGAGCACGGGGCGCTGCTCGTCCGCGGGCTGGGACTGCGGGACGCGGACCGGATCGGTGCCGTCTTCGCGCGGCTCGCCGGTGAACTCATGACGGAGCGGGAGGCGTTCGCGCCTCGGGAATGCCTCGGGCCGGGGGTGTACACCTCCACTCCGTGGCCGGCCAACCAGCCGATGTGCATGCACCACGAGCTGAGTTACACGCTGGACGTGCCGTCCCTGATGCTGTTCGCGTGTCCGGTCGCGCCCGCCGAGGGCGGGGCGACGGCGGTGGCCGACGCGGCGGAGGTCCTGGACGCGCTGCCCGCCTCGCTGACCGAGCGGTTCGAGCGGGAGGGCTGGCTGCTGACCCGCAGCTACAACGACGAGATCGGGGCGTCGCTCGCCGAGTCGTTCGGCACCGAGGACCGCGCGGAGATCGAGCGCTACTGCCGGTCGCACGCCATCGAGTTCGCCTGGCGGGCGGACGGTTCGCTCCGCACCCGGCAGCGGCGCAGCGCCGTGGTCCGGCATCCGGTCACGGGCCGGCGCTGCTGGTTCAACCAGATCGCGTTCCTCAACGAGTGGACGCTGGCCCCGGAGGTGCGCGAGTACCTGGTGGACATGTACGGCGAGGACGGGCTGCCGTTCAACACCCTCTACGGGGACGGGAGTCCGATCGGCGTGGAGGTGGTCGAGCTGCTCAACTCCGCCTATGAGGCGCACACCCGGCGCGAGCCCTGGCAGGCCGGGGATCTGCTGCTCGTGGACAACATCGGTACGGCGCACAGCCGGGAGCCGTTCACCGGCGAGCGGCAGGTGCTGGTGGGCATGGCCGATCCGCACCGGCTCGCCGACGGCTGCCCGATCCCGGAGGCGAGCGAGCGATGACCGATCTCCTGACGACAACCGCCGGACAGCCGGCGGGCGAGCCCTCGGCGCCGACGTTCGCGGTGGTCTCCGGGGAGCAGGTGCAGCGAGCGCTGGCCGGGCGCGAGCGGGAGCTGGTGGCGCTGGTGGAGGCCACCTACCGGCTGCACGGGGCCGGGGAGTCGGTGAACCCGCCGTCGTACTTCCTGCGCTTCCCGGACCGTCCCTCCTCGCGGATCATCGCGCTGCCGGCCTCGATCGGCGGGCCGGTGGGGGTGGACGGCCTGAAGTGGATCTCCAGCTTCCCGGACAACGTGCGCTCCGGGCTGCCGCGGGCCTCCGCGGTGCTGATCCTCAACGACCCGGAGACCGGCTATCCGTTCGCCTGTCTGGAAAGCTCCGTCATCAGCGCCACCCGGACCGCGGCGTCCGCGGCGCTCGCGGCCGACTGGCTCAGCCGCGGCCGGTCCGTCCGGCCCGCGCGGGTCGGGTTCTTCGGCACGGGGCTGATCGCCCGGTACATCCACACCTTCCTGACCGGCACCGGCTGGGAGTTCGACGCGGTCGGCGTGCACGACGTGTCCGCCGAGAGCGCCGAGGGGTTCCGGGGCTATCTGCGCCAGAGCGGCGCGGGCGGGCAGGTCACCGTGCACGGGAGTGCCGAGGAGCTGGTCCGCGCCAGCGATCTCGTGGTCTTCGCCACCGTCGCCGGGAAGCCGCATGTCACCGATCCGGCGTGGTTCTCCCACAACCCCCTGGTCCTGCACGTGTCGTTGCGGGACCTGGCCCCCGAAGTCCTGCTGGGCGCCGCCAACTTCGTCGACGACGTCGAGCACTGTCTGAAGGCCGACACCTCACCGCATCTGGTCGAACAGCTCACCGGCGACCGCGGCTTCCTCGACGGCACGCTCAACGACGTGCTGCTCGGGCGGGCCACGCCGCCGGCGGACCGGCCGGTGATCTTCTCGCCCTTCGGCCTCGGTGTCCTCGATCTCGCCGTCGGCAAGTACGTCTACGACGAGGTCTGCCGGGCGGGCAGCCTCCGCCTCATCGACGACTTCTTCCACGACCTGCGCCGGTACGGCTGAGGCCCGTCCTCGGCCCGGCACCAGGAGGTCCGCCGTGCCTGTCATTACCGCTCCCTACGCCTTCAACGAGGGCCGTCTCTTCGTCGACCTGGAGTCGATCTGCGGACAGCCCCTCCATCTGAAGTGCGAGGGCTTCAACTTCGCCGGCTCCATCAAGCTGAAGGCCGCGAACGAGATGGTGGAGAGTGCCGAGCGGGACGGACTCCTGACGCCGGAGTCCATCCTCGTCGAGTCCTCCTCCGGGAACCTCGGCGTGGCGCTCAGCATGATCGCCGCCAGCAAGGGCTACCAGTTCCTGTGTGTGACGGACTCCCGTTGCAACCTGTCGACCAGACTGCTGATGGAGGCGCTCGGCAGCGAGGTGCACGTCATCGCCGACCAGGACTCCAACGGCGGGTTCCTCGGCACGCGGATCGAGTACGTGCGCCAGCTGTGCGCGTCCGACGAGCGGTACGTCTGGCTGAGCCAGTACACCAACGCGGGCAACTGGCGGGCGCACTACCGCACCACGGCCCCGGAGATCGCCCAGCAGTTCCCGAACCTGGACGTCGTGTTCATCGGGGCGGGCACCACCGGCACCCTGATGGGCTGCGCCCGCTGGTTCCGGCAGTGGCACCGGCCCGTGCGGATCGTCGCCGTGGACAGCGTGGGCTCGGTGGCCTTCGGCGGCGAGCCGGGGCGCCGGATGATCCCGGGCCTGGGCATGAGCATGCGCCCGCCGCTGCTGGACGAGTCCTTCGTGGACGAGGTGATCCGGGTGGAGGAGGCGGACACGATCCGCATGTGCCACCGCATGGCCCGCCGCGGCTTCCTGTTCGGCGGCTCCACGGGGACGGTGGTCAGCGGGGCCACGGACTGGCTGTCCCGGCATGACACCCGCGGCCTGTCCGCGGTCGCCGTCGCCCCCGACATGGGCGAGCGCTATCTCGACACCGTCTACCAGACCAACTGGCTCCAGGACCTGTACGGCGATCACGTCCTGGACGCCGAGGGGCTGGACCCGGTGACGGAGGAGGTCGAGTCCGCGACCCGGACGTCGGAGCGCAGGCGCCGATCCTAGTGCCACGCCCCAGGAAGGGCGCCTGACCGGGGACGTCGCCCGGAAGGCGCCCTTCGCCGTGCGCGAGGTGGGGGCGTGCGCGAGCCCCTGCGCGCCGTTCTCGCGCCCCTCCCCCACACGAACGGTAGGGAACAGGCCATTCCCTCCGGACCGTGATCCACCGTGGCTCCCGATCCCGCTCGCGGCAGGCCTTGGATTCCCAGGTCATCCACACTGACCTGCACATTTCCCGCGCGGTGCGGCCCGGTATCGGTTTTCGGACGGAGTGAAAGTCGCCCCTTCCCTCATAGGCCACACCAGGCGAACTATTTTCAGAAAAGCCACCTCATTGGGCGACGTCTGCGAGCACACCGCTCACGTTCAGGACCTCATGGCACTGCTGTGCCTGCCGGCCCGTGGCCGGAGTGCCCGGCTTCGCACAGGTGACTTTCGCGGTGACGGTGGCGTTTGCGGGGATCTCGATGGGGGTGACCCAGTGGTAGTCCTGGTTGCGGAAGGTCTCCAGCGCGATCGTGGTGATCTTCCGATCGCCGAAGGTGATGGTCATGACCCCCTCGTCGCCCTGGAAGTTGGCGACCACGATGTCCGTGACGCGGAACACCTTGCCCTGCGGCACCGTGTAGCTGCCGGTCTTGTCCTGCCCGCCGGACGTCTCCACGTCGATGGTGTTCGAACTCTGCTCGCCGCCGCCCACCGAGGTGCCGGGGCCGGTGCCTCCGGGGCTGGTGCCCGAGGGCACGCCCGGGCCGGTGCCGCCCTGCTCCTTGCCCGTGCCGCCGCCGGTTCCGGTGCCGGTGCCCGGCGACTGTCCGGCCTTGTCGCCACCGGGCGTGGGCCGCTGCTGGACCACCTCGTCGGCGGCCTGCCGGGCCGCGCTGCGCACCGTCGGACGCACGAGCGCGAACCAGGCGAGCAGCAGCGCGAGAATGGCCGCGAGCAGCGCCAGCAGCCACTTCGGGAAGATGGGGATCTGGACGAACTCGGCCTCCAGCGGCGGCCGGACGAACGCCGCGGGCTGGCTGCTCGCCTCCGCCTGCTCCTCCGCCGCGCCGTCGGTGGTGTGCACGGTGAACGGCCAGACGGCGGGCTTGCCGAACCACACCGGCTTGCCGATGCGCACCCGCAGCCGGGTCTCCGCCGACTCGCCGGGCTCCAGCTCCAGGCCGGCCGGGTTGAACCCGAACCGCAGCTCCTCACCGGCCTGTTCGGGCCGGAAGGTGGCCCGCGTCGGGGTGTTCCCCTCGTTGCGCACCGCCACCCGGTAGCGGCCGCGCAGCCAGCCGCGCCGGCGGCGCGGGAGGATCTCGGTGCGCAGCTCGTGGAACTCCTCGACGTGCACCGTGGTCTCGGGCACGGTGACCGACTCGGGGTGCTCGGCCGGCAACACCCGGATCCCCAGCGGCACATCGCCGGCCCGGACCTCGGGCGAGCGCGGTGGGGCCAGGGTGATGGTCACCGTCTCGGAGGTGCCGGGGTAGAGCGAGATACGCGCGGGTTCCACGGTCGCCCAGGGCGCACAGTCGCCCACCACCTCCAGCGTGTACGCCTCGACGATGTCGCTGTCGTTGCGCACGGTCAGGCTGGTGGTGGCGGTGCCGCCCGGGGTCACCGTCACGGCCGGGATGTCGATGCCGGGGGCGCCGGGTCCGGAAGAGGCTGCAGATGGCGTCACGCCACGACGGTAGGGCCCTGCCCGACGTACCACGAGAGATGCGGGGGCAACATCCGGGCAGTCGGCATGCCCGCAGCGGCCAAGGTCAACTCCCCTGAACAATAAGGGTGCTGACGCAGCGAGGCGTCATGTGCTCCATTCCACCGCCCCCGGCGCCACCGCCGTCGCCCGGGGCGCGTCCTGAAGAACGCCACCATGTCCGGCCTTGCGAAAGAAAGTACGCTCATGATCGTCCAGATGCCCGGCGGGACCCTGCCCGCCTCCGTCGGTCGCCCGGACCGGGTGACCGTGGCCGTCTATGCCCAGGATCTCGTCCTGCAGATCGGCATCGTGCAACAGCTGCGTCAGCGGCCCGAGTTGGAACTACTGCCGGACGGCGACACGGACGGAGCGCAGATCTCGCTCGTGGTCGTCGACACCGTGGACGACGAGGTGACGGCCCTGCTGCAACGGCTCCAGCGCAACACCGCCACCCGCATCGGGCTGGTGGTGGGCACCTTCGAGTCGGCGGCGCTGCAACGCGTGATCGAGTGCGGGGTGGGCGCGGTGCTGCGGCGCTCCGAGGCGGACCAGGACCGGCTGCTGCACCTGGTGCTGGCGCTGGCCAAGGGCGAGGGCGTGCTGCCCGGCGACCTGCTCGGCAAGCTGCTCACCCACGTCGGAAGTCTGCAGCGCTCGGCGCTGGATCCGCGCGGTCTGTCCCTGTCCACACTGACCGCGCGCGAGGCGGACATGCTGCGCCTGGTGTCGGAGGGGCTCGACACGGCGGAGATCGCGGAGAAGACGTCGTACTCCGAGCGGACCGTGAAGAACGTGCTGCACGAGGTGACCACGCGCCTCCAACTGCGCAACCGGGCCCACGCGGTGGGGTACGCGCTGCGCAACGGCCTGATCTGAGGACGACTCGAAGAGGCTGGGCCGACGGCTGTCCGGGCACCCGGAGGCTGCCCGAAAGCGCAAGTCGGCCTTCCCCCGGGAGAGTCCCCGCCGCCCTGCCGCTGCCCACGCCCGTGGCGCACAGTGGCGGGGCGCACCCATGTGTACCGAGACTGCGAGGTGGACCGTGAACGGCACCGCTGGCCCCGGCGGGCAGCGCCGGCTGGGGAGATTCGGCGCCTCGTCGCTGTTGCTGGTCCCGCTGCTCGCGGTGACCGCGGCCTCGGAACCGAGCGGCGCGGCCCCCGTCCGGACGACGGCCGCCCAGACCGCGCCCGCCCGGGTGGCGTACGCGGGTACCGGACACCGCAGCCTGGGCCGGGTCCAGGCCACGACCACCACGTCCAGCGATCCGCTGTTCGGCACGGGCCCGGCGCACTACGACGTCCAGGCGACGTCGCTCGGGAGCACGGTCGTGTTCGCGAGCCGCCGCGACGACCGGCATCCGCAGATCTATCTGCGGGCGGCGGACGGTTCGGTGCGCAAACTGACCAGCGGGCGGGACGCGGCGCATCCCCGGCTGACGCCGGACGGCGCGTCGGTGGTGTTCGACTCGGCGGAGCCGGGCGGCCCGGGCGGCAAGAAGCAGCGCGACCTGTGGCTGGTGCACACCAACGGCACCGGCATGAAGCGGCTGACCGACACGCCGTACGACGAGCAGAGCCCGACCGTGTCGGCGGACGGGGAGCGGCTGGCCTACAGCGCGAACCCGGACTCGGGCGCCGGAGCGCAGATCTATGCGCGCCCCCTGGCCAAGGGCTACCCGACCGCGGTCACCGGACAACTCGGCGGCAAGGCGACGGAGCCGGTGTTCAATCCGGTGAACGACGCCGCGCACCGGGGCCTCCTGGCGTACACCTACACCGCCGACTCGGGGAGCGGACCCCGGCTGCGGGAGACCGGCGGCCCGGACGGTGACCAGCCGCTGCTCGGGGGCTCATGGGCACAGTGGAGGACCCATGGGGCAGCCTGGCTGCCCGACGGGAACCAGGCGCTGTTCCTCAGCCCGGACCGCACCTGCTCCTGCAAGGGCGACTGGGACCACGTGTACCGGGTCCCGGTGCGCATGGACCAGGAGCCCGGCCTGGTGCTCAGCGAGAACCGCGACGTCTCCTCGGTGACCTGGGTCGGCCCGCTGACCGGCGGGTACCCGGTGGTGGAACGGCTCTCGTCGCCCGCACCGCAGGTGAAGGGCCCGGCGGAGACGCCCGACCAGCGGGTGGCGACGCTGCAAGACGTGCGGATGGACGGCTCCGACCCCCGGGATCTCGGGGTACCCGTGCTGCAGGAGGACCCGGCGGCCGACACCAACACCGATCCGAGCAAGGACCCGCTGTTCGAGCCGGCGCCCGGCTACGACCCGTGGACGGAGCGGCAGAACTACACCCCCGACGGCCGGCGGCTCGTCGTGACCCGGTTCCAGGACGGCGGACAGGGGCGGATCGAGCAGATCTGGACGACGGACGCAGACGGCTCCCACCCGGCGACGATGCCGCTGGCCGGACGGGGGCCGAACGACTGGGACACCGATCCGACGTTCTCGCCGGACGGCAAGTACCTGGCGTTCACGCGGACTTCGCCGACCAGCACCGGCGCCACCGCCGGTCCCGGACGCATCCTGATCGCCGACGCCACCACGGGCGCGATCGTGCACGAGGTGGTCCCGCCGGCCGGGCAGCAGAGCGGCGGCGACGCCCAGCCCACCTGGTCCCCGGACGGCACCCTGCTCGCCTTCACCCGTAACGAGGTGATCGACGACCACGGCGGCAACAAGCACATCTGGACCGTGCCGGTCGGCAACCTGAGCCGGCAGAGGGACCTCAGCACGTCGAACTGCCCCGGGAACTGCTCGGTCATCGACGACAGCCCCGCCTTCTCACCCGACGGCCGCTCGATCGCCTTCAACCGCAAGCACGGCGGCGACCCCGGCGAGGAGCACACCGGCCTGGTGCTGACCTCCGTGTCCGGCGCAAGCTGCCAGGTGCTGCTGCCCGAGGCGGCGCGGGGCACCGCGGACGCCTGCCGTCAGCAACTGCCCGACAGCACGCTCACCGGACCGCACCAGCCGCGCGACGCGGCCTGGACCGCAGACGGCTCCGCGATCGTGTTCAGCGCGCGGGACGACGCACCGGTCAACTGCCCCGAGCACCTCTATGTGTTGACCGTGGCGACCGGCCGGGTCTCCTCCCTCACCGCGCAGCTCCCGGGCCGTCAGAAGGAGCCCAGCGTCGAGCAGTCGGTGGACCTCGCGGTGCACGCCCCGGCCGCGTCGGCCCCGGTGACCGTCGGCAGCTCCACGGACCTGCGGGTCGACGTCGTGAACAACGGCCCGGCCGCCTCGCCCGGCACCCGGCTGACCGTCGCGCCGCCGGCCAGGGTGAGCGTCACCAAGGTCACCTATCCCGGCCACACGTGTGACGCGGCCACGCTCCAGTGCGACCTCGGGGTGGTGCCGCCCGGTACGACGGTTCCGGTCACGGTGACGGTCACCGGGAACGTGACCGGCGAGCAGCCGGTCGACTGGTCGGTCACCGGCAGCGTGATCGACCCGCTGCCCGGGGACAACTCCGCCCGGACCGTGGTGCCGGTGCGCCCGGCCGCCCCGCCGGCGCCCACACCGACTCCGACGCCCACCCCGCCGCCTCCGCCGCCACCGGCGCCCGCGCCGAAGGCCGGTCCCGGGGTCCAGGTGACCGCCCAGCCCGACCCGGGCTACGTCGGCGGCCGGGTCGTGGTGACGTACACGGTGCGCAACGGCCGCAACGCGCTGGCCACCGGGCTGCGGCTGCGCATCTCGCTGCCCGCCGGGGTTCCGGACGCCGGACCGCCGCCGGGCTGCGACAGCTCGTGGCTGTGCGCGCTGCCTGACCTGACGCCCGGTCAGAGCACCGTCGTGCGGGCGGTGCTCACCCCCGACCACGCGCTGACCGGCCGGGCCACCGGCGTGCTGACCACCACCGGCACGGACGCGGACCTCAAGGACAACAAGGCCGCCACGACCCTGCGGATCCTCCAGCCGAAGATCATCGCGGTGCCGCCCATCGGCAAGCCCGGCTTCGTCACCTCGGTGCGCGGCAAGGACTTCCCGCCGGGCGTGCCGGTGCGGTTCACCTGGGATCCGGGGATCACCGCGGCCGCCGCGCCGACCGTGCCCAAGCCGGACGGCACCTTCATCGGCCAGTTGCTCATCCTCGCCAAGGACCAGACGGGACCGCGCACCATCACCGCGCGGGGGCCCGGCTTCTCCGCGGTGCACACGGACTTCCTGGTGGTGACGGGCAGTGTGCAGCCGCCCGACGAGGTGACCCGCCGGTGATCCACGAGGTCGACGAGGCGCTGCGCGCGCTGCTCGCCGGGTCCGGTCTCGAGGCGTCCGGGGTCGAGGTGGTCTTCGACGCGCCGACCCGCGAGTGGGCGGCCCGCCGCAACGCGCCCACGGTGTGCGTGTTCCTGTACCACATCCAGGAGGACGCCACCCGGCGCGGCAGCGGCACCGGTGAGGTGCACGACGCCGAGGGGTTCGTGACGGCCCGGCGCGACCCGCCCCGCTGGTTCGAGCTGACGTATCTCGTCACGGCGTGGGCGAGCCGCCCGCAGGACGAACACCGGTTGCTTTCCCAGGTGTTGGGCATGCTGGTGAGCACGGACGCGCTGTCGGAGCAGTTGCTCACCGGCTCGCTCGCCGAACTCGGGCTGACCGTCTCGCTGGAGATCGCCGGGTCCGGGCCCGACGCGCCGCCCGCCTCCGACGTCTGGTCGGCGCTGGACGGCGAGCTGAAGCCGTCGCTCGCGGTGCGGGTGCGGGCGCCGCTCGCCGGGGCGGCGCGGCCGGTCGGACCGCCGGTGACCGAGGGGCTCGTGGTGCGCGCCGGCGGGCTGCGGTCCGACGAGGAACCCGCGCCGGGCCGGCGGCTGCGGTACGAGGAGGCGGGCGACGCCGGCGCGGAGGGCTTCGCCGGCCCGCGCGAGCGGCCCGCGGTCCCGGCCCGGCGTCGCAGAGGGAGGCGGCAGCCCTGATGTACGCCACCGAGGCCGAGGTGGACGTCCTGTGGGCGCGGCTGCGGCTGGTCGAGGAGCGGGTGCGGTACGCGGTGGCCGCACGGCGCGCCGTCGACCCGGATCCCGACGACCCGTACCGGGGCCAGTATCTGACCCCGGAGGCGGTGGAGCGGATCCTGGACGGGCGGGGCGGCCTCGAACTGCCCGACCAAGAGCCGCCGCCGCTGCCACCGACGTCCGAACTGGGTCTGCTGGTGGCGAGGTTCGGGCTCTCGTCGCTGGACACGGATCTGCTGCTGGTCGCCCTGGCACCGGACCTCGACCCCCGCTTCGAGCGGCTGTACGGCTATCTCAACGACGACCTGACGCGCCGCAGGCCGACGGTCGCGCTGGCCCTGGAACTGTGCGGACTGCCGGCCGCGTCGGCGGCCCGCTTCCGGCTCTCCCCGGGGGCGCCGCTGGTCGCGGGCGGCCTGGTGGAGGTCACCGAACCGGAGCGGCCGCCGCTGTCGCGGGTGCTGGCGGTCCCGGACCGGGTGAGCGCGCGGCTGCTGGGCGGCACGGAACCGGACGCGCGGCTCGCCGGGCTGCTCGGCGAGGCAGTCGCCGACCCGACGGCCGAGACCGCCGAGGTGGACCGGGCGGCCGCGGCGGCCCGGTCCGGCTCCGGACTGGTGCATCTGCTGGACCGCGGCGGGGACGCGCCCGGCCTCGCGGTGGCGGCCCTGCGCGCGGCCGGGCTCCGTGCCCTGGTCCTCGACGCGGCGGCGCTCGCCCGGCGCTCCGCCGAGGTGCCCGCGCTCGCCCGGGTGGCGGCCCTGGAGGCCCGGCTGTCCGGTGCGGGCGTCGTCCTCGGCCCGCTGGAGGCGCTGCCCGCGGAGCCCCACCAACGTGACCGCGTCACGCGGGACTTGTGCGCCGCCCTGCACGGCATCCCGCTGTTCACGTACGGCACGGACGGCTGGGAGCCGGCCTGGGCCGCCGACACCCCGGTGGTGCTCCCGGTGGCCCCGGCCTCCCCCGGGCGCCAGGCCGCGCGCTGGCGGCACGCGCTCGAACAGGCCGGCGCCGACGCCATCGCCCCGGCCGACGCGGAGCCGCTCGCCTCGGCGGTCGCCGCGCACCGGCTGGACGGCGGGCAACTGCGCCGGGCCGCCGGTACGGCGGTGCGCACGGCCGCGCTGGCCGGCCGCGCGGTGCGTCCCGACGATCTGCGGGCCGCCGTACGGGCGCAGAACGGCGCGGGGCTCGCGCGGCTGGCCCGCCGGGTGGAACCGGCGGTCGGCTGGGACGACCTGGTGCTGCCCGCGCCGACCCACCGCAGGCTGCGGGAGCTGTCGGTGCGCGCCCGGCATCGCGAACAGGTGCTCGGGCAGTGGCGGATGCGGCCGGGCGGCGGCCGCGGGCGGGGCGTGATCGCGTTGTTCGCCGGGGAGTCGGGCACCGGCAAGACCATGTCCGCCGAGGTGGTCGCGGCCGACCTGGGCATGGACCTGTACGTGGTCGACCTGTCCACGGTGGTCGACAAGTACGTCGGCGAGACCGAGAAGAACCTGGAGCGGATCTTCACCGAGGCGTCCGCGGTCAACGCGGTGCTGCTGTTCGACGAGGCCGACGCGATCTTCGGGAAGCGCTCGCAGGTCAAGGACGCGCACGACCGGCACGCCAACATCGAGTCGGCGTATCTGCTCCAGCGCATGGAGTCCTTCGACGGCATCGCCGTGCTCACCACCAATCTGCGGGCCAACCTGGACGAGGCGTTCACCCGTCGGCTCGATGTGATCGCGGACTTCCCGGTGCCGGACGCGGGCGGGCGGCTCGCGTTGTGGGAGCGGTGTCTGGGCGGGCGGCTGCCGCGCGCCGACGACCTCGACCTCGGCTTCTGCGCGGACCGTTTCGAACTGGCCGGCGGCTCGATCCGGGCGTGCGCGGTGACAGCCGCGTATCTGGCGGCCGAGTCCGGACTGCCGCTGACCATGCGGCAGTTGATGACGGCGATCGCACAGGAGTACCGCAAGCTCGGCCGGCTGGTGCTGGAAAGCGAGTTCGGGCCGTGGACACGGGACATGCTCGCCGACTCCTGAACCACCCGCTGTCCAGCGGCTTTTACCCGCCGCGGAGCCTCCTCGGGGCCTCCTCGCCGGTCGCGTTGCCCGAAAGGGAAGGCGGTGCTGGGTGCGGGCGCCCGGAAAGGCAGCGTGGTTGCCCTCGCGCAGGTCCGTGCGCCCCTGTCGCCACGCCGCGCCCGCCTCGGAGACTCGACGTCGACGCAGGTGACATCGATGGCACATGAAGGAGCGAGCATGCCGACGTACCTCACCCCGGGCGTGTACGTGGAGGAGGTGCAGTCCGGTGCGCGGCCGATCGAAGGGGTCGGCACCGCCGTCGCCGCGTTCGTCGGCTTCGCCCAGACCGGACCCTTCCACGAGCCCACCCTCGTGACCAACTGGGACCAGTACACCCAGTCGTTCGGCGGTTTCACCGAGGGCACCTATCTCGCGCACGCCGTGTACGGCTACTTCGCCAACGGCGGCGGTGCCGCCTACGTGGTCCGCATCGGCGGCTCCGGCCGGGACTCCGCCGCGCCGGCGGCCGGCGGGACGGTGCCCCGGCAGGGCCAGGCGCCCGAGCCGGTGGCGCTCGGCGGGTTCCTGGTCGCGGCCAGGCCCGGCGTCTCCGGGGTGTCGGTGGAGATCGCCGACCCGGAGGGCGACAACAGCCCCGAGGACCGCTTCCGGCTGCTGGTCCGCCAGGGCGAGCAGGTGGTGGAGAACTACGACGTCTCCACCCGCAAGAACGTCAAGGGCTACGTGGTCAACCAGGTCCGGGCCTCCAAGCTGATCGAGGTCACCGAGCAGCGCGACGCCGCCCAGGCGCGGCCGGCCGCCCAGACGGTGGCCCTGCCCGACGCCCCGGGCACCCCCGCGGTGCCCGCGTCCGGCGAGGTGGTCCGGCTCGACCCCGCCGAGTACGTCGGCGACTCCGCCGCCCGCACCGGGTTCGGCGGACTGGAGGCCATCGACGAGATCACCATGGTGGCGGTCCCCGACCTGATGGGCGCCTACCAGCGCGGTGACATCGATGCCGAGGGCGTGCGCACCGTCCAGCTCGCGGTGATCTCGCACTGCGAGCAGATGGGCGACCGGGTGGCCGTCCTGGACACCCCGCCGGGCCTCACCGCCCAGCAGGTGCGCACCTGGCGTAACGACGAGGCCGGTTACGACTCCCGGTACGCCACCCTCTACTACCCCTGGGTGCGGGTCTTCGACCCGGCGGCCGGCCGCAACACCACGGTCCCGCCGAGCGGTCACGTCGCTGGCGTGTGGGCGCGCAGCGACGCCGAGCGCGGGGTGCACAAGGCGCCCGCCAACGAGGTGATCCGCGGCGCGGTGGACCTGGAACTGCGGCTCAGCAAGGGCGAGCAGGACCTGCTGAACCCGATCGGCGTGAACTGCGTGCGGGCCTTCGCCGGCCGGGGCATCCGGATCTGGGGTGCCCGCACCCTGTCCTCCGACCCGGCCTGGCGCTACCTGAACGTGCGCCGGCTCTTCAACTACCTCGAAGAGTCCATCCTGTTGGGCACCCAGTGGGTGGTCTTCGAGCCGAACGACGACCGGCTGTGGTCGAGCATCCGGCGCAACGTCACCGCGTTCCTCAGCGAGGAGTGGCGGCGGGGCGCGCTGTTCGGGCGTACCGCCGAGGAGGCGTTCTACGTCAAGTGCGACCGCGACAACAACCCGCAGGAGTCCATCGACCAGGGCCGGGTCGTGTGCGAGATCGGTGTCGCACCGGTCAAGCCCGCCGAGTTCGTGGTCTTCCGGCTGGCCCAGTTCTCCGACAGCACCAGCCTCATCGACGAGTGAGACCAGTGACCCGCGGGTCGGTCAAGGAAAGGTGACGAAACAGTCATGGCAGAGGGCGATGCTCTTTCCACCCATGTGTTCGGCGTGCAACTCGGCGGCTACATGGTGGAGTCCATCCAGGAGATCAGCGGCCTGACCGTCGAGGAAGAGGTGGTCGAGGTACGGCAGGTCACCTCGGAGGGCAAGCAGATCATCCGCAAGCAGCCGGGCGCCCGGCAGGCGGGTGAGATCACGATCACCCGGGGACTCGACAAGAGCAGCGAGTTCACCAAGTGGATCAAGGAGACCCTGAACAACGGTGCCGTCGACACCGCCCGGCAGAACCTGACCATCGAGATCAAGGACTCCAAGGGCGAGACGGTCCGCCGGATCCAGCTGATGCAGGGCTGGGCCTCCCGCTGGGAGGGTCCCTCGCTGAAGGCGGGCGAGTCCGCCGCGGCGACCGAGACCGTCACCATCGTGTTCGAGGAGATCGTCGTCGAATGAGGCGCCGTACGGTGACGGCGGGCAGTCTGGAGGAGATCCTCGACGCGACGGCGCCCGCCCAGGCCCCCGAGCAGTCGCAGGCCCCGGCGCCACCGTCCGGCCCCGCGGCCGTCCGCGACCACGGGCTGCGTACCGAGTTCGAGTTCGAGCTGCCGCGCGGGTACGTGGACGAGTCGGGCACGCTGCACCGCAGCGGGTCCATGCGGCTCGCCACGGCCCGCGACGAGCTGCGGCCGCAGATCGATCTGCGGGTCAAGGAGAACCCCGCGTACCTCAGTGTGGTGCTGCTGAGCCAGGTGATCACCCGGCTCGGCACCATCACCGATGTGCACGCGGGCGTCGTGGAACGGATGTACGCCACCGACGTCGCCTTCCTCCAGGACTTCTACCGCCGGGTCAACAGCGAGGGTCACACCCGCGCGGCGGTTACCTGCCCGCACTGCGAGGGCGCCTTCGAGGTCGACCTCTCGGGTGGGCGCCTGGGGGAATCGTGACGTACGCGCTTCCCCGGCTCCGGGAGGAAGTCGCGTACATCGCCTATCACTTCCACTGGCAGCGCGAGGAGATCCTGGACCTCACCCATGCGGAGCGCCGGCAGTGGGTGGGCGAGATCGCTCGCATCAACGCCCGTATGAACGAGGGTGGTTGAGGTCATGGGGTGGTGGGAGGGGGTACGCCGCCGCCGGTCCGCGCCCGCGGACACGCCTGCGGCGGCTCCGTCGGCTCCTTCAGGAGCCGAGCAGGCACGGGCGTCGTCCGTGCCCGGCGACTGGGACGGTGGCTGGCGCCGGGTCCCGCCGCCGCCGCTGACCGTCGCCCGCGCGCCGCTCGGCGTCAGCGACGGCCTGACCTTCCGCTCCGGGCTCGCCTCCTGGCAGGACCCCAGCTTCGACACCGGCCTCGGCCACGGGCTGCTGCCCTCGGCGCCGGTGGGTCTGGTGCATGGCGTGACGCGTCCCGCCGTCCAGAGATCGGAGTCGGGTGGTGGTGGGGGGCCGCTGCTGTTGCGGTCCCTGCCGGAGCCCGGTACCGAGGAGGCGGGGGACGGCGAGGGTGCCGGTCCGGCGTCCGGTTCCGGGGGACCGCCGGTCCAGCGGTCGGCGCGGGCCGGCGGCCGTGGCAGCGGCGAGGTACGGCGAGCCAACACGCCGAGCGTGCAGGCGACTTCGGCTGGCGCGGGGCGCGCCGTGGCCGACGGTGCGGGGCAGGTGACCGGTCTGGCACTCCCGGTGGTACGGCGCCTCGCCGTGGTGCCGACCGCCTCCCGCTCCACAACCGCGCCCCGACGCTCGGTAGTTGAACCAGCCGGGGCAGGAGGCGTACGACCGCGGCCGCTGGGCCCCTCGTTGACCGTGGCCCGCCGGGTCGCGACCGGGCCGGTGCGCCGGGTCGCCGCGCTGCGACCGGAGCCCGTCGCCGGTGTCGTCCAGCGCGCCGTCGTGCCCGACCGGCCGACCGGGAGGGCCCCACTGGGCGCGCCGATGAGTGAACTTCCGCCCACGGCAGCTCCGTTGGCCGCCGATGGGCCGTCCCGTTCCGCTGCGGCCGACGTCCAGCCGACGAGCGGTGCCGAGCTGCCGGTCGTGCAGCGCAGGGCGGACGCTCCCGAGTCCGCCCCCGGCGAACCCCTCGCGGCCGACGCTCGGCCGGCCACCGGTCCGCCGCCCCCTGTCGTGCAGCGCCGCGCGGACACCTCCGGCTCCGTCCCGGCCGCCCCTCGGGCGACGTCCAGGCCGCTGCTCCCCGACGCACAGCGCGGGACGGACGGCTCCGGCTCCGCTGTCGCCGACGGCACCGAGACCGCCCGCGCCGCGGCGTCCCGGCCGTCGGCCGACCCGGTGCTGCCGGTCGTACAGCGCCAGGCGGACGCCCCCGCCCCCACCGGCCGCGAACTCCCGGCCGACAACAGGCCCGAGACCTCCCGCACCGCCACGGCCGACACCCGGCCCGCGCCCGCGCCCGCGCCCGGATCGGCACCGCCCGTCGTGCAACGCCGAGCGGACGCCTCCGGCGCCACCCCGCCCGCCGCCCAGCCGACAACCAGGCCGCTGCTGCCCGGAGTGCGGTCCCAGGCGGACGCCCCCGCCCCCAACGGCCCCGAGGCCCCCCGCGCCGCCGCGGCCGACGCCCACTCGGCGACGGGTCCGGTTCCGCCCGTCGTACAACGCCGGACAGCCGCCCCCGACTCCACCCCGGCCGACGTCCAGGCGGTCTCCAAGCCGCTGCCGCCAGTGGTGCGGCGCGCCGTGGACGCTCCCGACCCCACCGGCCGGGAACTCCCCGTCACGGCCCCCCGGCCGGCCGCCGCCGAGCCCGCGCCCGGTCCGGTGTTGCCGGTCGTACGACACCAGCCGGACGGCGGCTCCGGGCCCCTCCCGGCGGACCGGACGGTCACCGGACCGGGTCCGGCCACCGGAGCGGTACCGGCCGCCGGACCCGGACCGGCCGCCGCCGAAGGGTCCGCGCCGGCCCGCCGTACCGGGCGGACCGGCACGTCCGGAGCGCGTGCCCGGGGCGGTCTGGGCGCGCCCCTGCCCGCGCTGCCGCCGACCGCCGCACCGCGCGGACCGGCCGTCGACGCCGGTGGTCGCCCTGCCCCGCCCACCGTCCAGCGCCTGGTGGCGAGGCAGGGCACGGACACCGGACCGGTACCGGCGTCCGCGGCGCCTCTCCTGGGTTCGGCAGGCCCCGGCGCGCCCGGCTCGGTGGACGTTCCACCGTCCGTCGAGGGCCCCGCGCCGGTCCCGGCCACTCCCCTGGCTCCCCTGGTGACCCGGACCGTGGCACAGCCGGGCCCCACGGCACCGGACGCGCCCGGTGCCGTACCGCGCGCGGTGCCCGCCGGCACGGCCTCAGGCGGACGGGGCCCGAGGACCCAGGGCCCGGTCGTCGTGGCCCGTGCCGTCGCCGGGCCCCGGCGTGCCGTGGGCACCACCGCCCGCTCGCTCCTCTCCGCCCGCCCCCTCACCCTCAGCACCCGTGTGCCGGAGGGCCTGCCGCGTCCGCCTCGGTCCGACGCCCCCGGTGCTCCCGCCAAGCGGCCCCCCGTCGTGGCCGCCTCCTGGCGTCGTGACCCGGCCCCGGCGGTCTCGGCGGCCCCGTCGGCCACCCCCATGCCGCCCCGCGCGCACAGGACCCCCGCCCCCGCTCCGGCCCCCGCGGCCCGCCCCAAGCTCCCCGTCGTACGCCCGGACGCCCCCGTCCAGCGCGCCGCGGCCGGTACCGCCCCGCACGCCGCCCTGCCCCTGACCGAGGCACTGGCTCCCTCGTTGCAGGCGTCCCCGGCCCCGCTGTCGCCCGCGTCCGGCGGCCTTCCCGTGCCCGTGGTCCGCGCCGTCCGCGCGCCGGAGCCGGCTCCCGTGCTCACCGGCGCCATCCCGGTCGACGTCGTCCAGCGCGACGCGAAGGCGGCGACCGCCCACGCCCCAGCGCGCGGCCGCCCGCGGTCGGCCTCCGCCCCGCCCTCCTTCCCGGCGCCGACCACGACGGCCGGCCACCAGGCGGCCCCGCCACCGGACCCGGGCATCGATCTGGAGGACCTGGCACGGCGGCTGCTGGACCCGCTGGCCCGGTTGCTCCGGGCCGATCTGCGGCGGGGGCGGGAACGCGCCGGACGCCCCTACGACGGACGGCGCTAGCGGACATGGAACGGATGGCCCACGGATGACGGACAACATCTTCGCGACGAGCGTGTTCTTCCGGCTCTCGATCGGCGGCAACGATCTGGGGGCCTTCCACACGTGCTCCGGCATGGGTGCGCAGGTGGAGATGGAGAGCTACGCGGAGGGCGGCAACAACGGCTTCACCTGGCAGCTCCCGGGCCGGGTCACCTGGTCGAACATCACGCTGACCCGGCCGGTCACCGCCGACACGATGAAGATCAGCCGCTGGCTCGACCAGACGCTGCGCCGCGTGGAGCCCAAGGACGGGGAGATCGTGGCGCTGAAACCGGATCTGTCGCGGATCATCAGCTGGCAGGTGCTCGGCATCGTGCCGGTGCGCTGGGAGGGGCCGTCGTTCGACCCGGCCAACTCGCAGGCCGCCCTGGAGACGCTGGAGATCGCCCACGAGGGCCTGCGGCCCTCCTGATCCGACCCGACCGACCCGACCCGACCCGACCAGGCAGCCCGTCGCCGCGATCCGTACGAGAGGAGTTCCCGGTATGCCCTCCGCGCCCCGCACCAGCCGTGCCCGGGCCCAACTGACCCTGAAGGAACCCCCTTCGGCGGTCGGCGCGAAGCCCGGCGGGACCATCGCGCAGCTCGATCTCCAGTTCAACCCGTCCACCCTGCAACTGCGCAAGAGCACCACCTGGCGGCGCACCCCCTCGCGGATGGCGGGGCAGTCGGCGCTGCCGGAGTTCGTGGGCAGCGGGCCGCGGGAGCTGAGCCTGGACGTCTTCCTCGACGCGACGTCGACCCACGACAACTCGGTCGAGCGGGCGGTGGAGAAGCTGATGAAGGCCTGTGTGCCGACACCGGCGAGCCTCGCCCGCAAGAAGCCCGCGAGTCCGTGGGTGCGGTTCGAGTGGGGCACGGCCCGCACCACGTCGTTCGACGGGGTGATGTCGAGTCTTTCGGTGACGTACACGCTGTTCGACGTGGACGGCAAGCCGCTGCGGGCGACCTGTTCGCTGTCGGTGGAGGAGGCGAGCGTCGACCCGGCGGGGCAGAACCCCACGTCGGGCGCGCGCACGGCCCGCAGCACCCACACCATCGTGGCCGGGGACAGCCTGGCGCTGCTGGCCTGGCGGGAGTACGGCGACGCGACGGCCTGGCGGTTGATCGCCGAGGCGAACGGGATCGACGACCCGATGGACCTGCCGCCGGGCACCGAACTGGTGGTGCCGGCGCTCGGGGACGCGGGCGGTGAGGAGGAACGGTGACGACACCCGAGGCGCGGGGCGGCCGGTCGTTCGCGGCCGACCCCGTGGTGGAGGCGCCCGGTGAGCTGCCGCAGGTCTGGGCGGCGCAGCTGGTGAGCTGCGTGGTGGACGAGAACGTGGGGCTGCCGGACGCGGCGGTGCTCACCTACCGCGATCCCGACAACGAGTTCCTGAAGTCGACCGGCATCACCCTCGGCACCCCGCTGCGGGTCTCGGTGGTGACGGTCTCCGGGCAGGCGCGCGAGCGGTTGTTCAACGGCGAGGTCACGGCGGTGGAGATCGACCGGGACGGCACCGGGTCGTTCACGGTGGTGCGCGCCTACTCCAAGGCGCACCGGTTGCAGCGCGGCCGGAAGGTGGTGGCGTACCGGAACATGACGGCCGCCGCCATCGTGCGCAAGGTGGCGGCGGGGGCGGGTCTGCCCTGCGGGAAGGTGGAGGCCGCGCGGGTCACCTACAAGCAGTTGTCGCAGGCCAACGTCTCCGACTGGGACTTCCTCCAGTACCTGGCGGGCGAGAGCGGTGCGCAGGTGCGGGTCGACGACCAGGGGGTGCTCCAGTTCACCCGGCCCCGGCCGGCCTCGGGGGCACCGGCGCCGTCGACACCGGCGACGCAGAGCCCGATGGTGCTGGAGTACGGGCGCAATCTGCTGGCGCTGCGCGCCGCGCTGTCGGGCGCGGACGGCGCGTCCCAGGTGGAGGTGCGCGGCTGGGACGTCACCACCAGGACGCCGCTGGTGGCCCGGCAGCCGTCGGTGGACAGCCAGACGGTGCGGCCGGGGCTCTCCCCGTCGCTGGCGTCCACGTTCGGGGCGGCTGCCAAGCTGACGGTGACCGACACCCCGTACCGCACGCAGGCCGAGACGACGGCGGCCGCGTCGGCGATCTCCGCTCAAGTCGCCTCCGGATTCGCCGAGTTGGAAGCGGTGGTGGAGGGCAGTCCGCGGCTGCGGGCGGGGCTGCCGGTGGCGCTCGGCAACGTGGGGCCCGCGTTCTCGGGCCGGTACACGGCGACCGCCGTGCACCACAGCCTGGATCCGGGCACCGGCTACCGGACCACCGTGTGGGTCAGCGCCAGCCCGGACCGGTCCCTCGCGGGCCTGGCGACCGGCGCCAACGCGCCCGGCCGCGGGCCGCGCATCCCTGGCCTCGCGATCGGCGTGGTGACGGACGTGCGCGAGCCCGGCGGCAAGCAGAGCGGCGCGGTCCGGCTCACGTTCCCCTGGCTGGACGACACCTACGTCTCCGACTGGGTGCGCACGGTGCAGTGGGGCGGCAAGGGCGGCGGCGGCGTGGTCAGCCCCGAGGTCAACGACGAGGTACTGGTCGGCTTCGAACAGGGCCTGCTGGACAGCCCGTACGTCATCGGCGGTCTGTACAACGGCGTGGACGCCCCGTCCAAGCACGACGTGCCGCTGGTCGACCGGACCAGCGGGACTGTCAACCGCCGTTCCATCGTGTCCCGTTCGGGGCACCGGGTGGAGCTGCTCGACGCGCGGGCGCCGGGCCCCTCCGGGGTACGGCTGCGCACCGCGGACGAGCGCATGGAGGTGCTGCTCGACGACCGCAACGACCGGATCGAACTGACCGTGTACGCGCTCGGCGGGCGGCGGGCGCTGTCCTCGATACGCCTGGACGAGCAGGGCATCACCCTGGACGCGGGCACCGGAAAGGTCACCGTGAAGGGCGCCTCCGTGGACATCGACGGCACCAACTCGGTGCAGGTCTCCGGCCGTTCGACGACGGTCTCCGGGCAGACCGGCCTCACCCTCGACGGCGGCCTGCTGGGGGTGCTGAAGGCGAACCTCGTCCGCATCAACTGACCTGCCAGCACGCATACTTCCCCGGAGGAGCCCCTCATGCCCGGCGCAGCCCGTACCGGCGACCCCACCAGCCACGGCGGGGTGGTCGCCACCCCGCCGCCCGGCGCCGCCGCGACGGTGGCGCGGGTGCTGATCGGCGGCCGTCCCGCCGCCGTCGTGGGCAGTCTGCACACCTGTCCGATGCCGCCGCACGCGGCCCTGGGCCCGGCCAATGTGATCCTGCCCAACCCCGCCGCTCTGCTGACCGGCCAGGTGCTGATCGGCGGGCTGCCCGCGGCGCGGGCGGGCGACACCACCGCGTGCGGCGCGACCGTCCAGATCGGCGCCCTGAACGTGCGGATCGGAGGGATGTGATGAGCGAGCGGTTCATCGGGCGGGGCTGGGCGTTCCCGCTGCGGGTCGGCCCGACCGGCGGGATCGCGCTGGTGGCGCGGGAGCGGGAGATCGAGGAGGCCATCCGGCTGGTCCTCGGCACCGCGCCCGGTGAGCGGCCGATGCGGCCCGAGTTCGGCTGCGGCATCCACGACTACGTCTTCGCGCCCGCCGACGGCGCCACCGCGGGCCGGATCGCCCAGCAGGTGCGCGAGGCGCTGGAGCGCTGGGAGCCGCGCATCGGCGTGGACGAGGTGGTCGTCGCCTTCGACGCGGTCGAAGCCGGCACCCTCTACATCGATGTGCGCTACACGATCCGGTCCACCAACGACCGGCGCAACCTGGTGTTTCCCTTCTACACGATCCCCTCCGAGGAGGGGGCCGAGGAAGCGGTCGCGGACTGATGGCCCTGCCCTCCCCCAATCTGGACGACCGGCGCTTCCAGCAGCTCGTCGACGAGGCGAAGCGCTACGTGCAGCAGCGCGCCCCCGAGTGGACCGACCACAACGTCTCCGACCCGGGCGTCACCCTGATCGAGACGTTCGCCTACATCGTGGACCAGTTGCTGTACCGGCTGAACCGGGTGCCGGACAAGAACTACACCGCTTTCCTCGACCTGTTGGGGATCCGGCTGTTCCCGCCCGCGGCGGCGGGGGCCGACGTCGACTTCTGGCTGTCGGCGCCGCAGCAGGAGGCGGTGACGCTGCCCGCGGGCACCGAGGTGACCACCGCGGACGGCGAGGCCGAGGAGCCCGTGGTGTTCGCCACCGAGGAAGAACTGCGGATCGTGCCCAGCGAGTTGATTCGGCTGGTGACCGCGCCGCGCACCGGCGAGCAGACCGACCGGCCCCGGGAACTCGCCGAGGGCCGCGACGTACGGTGCTTCCAGGCGGCCCCGCAGCCGGGGGACGCGCTGCTGTTCGGACTGCCCGCGGCGGTGCCGCGGTGCATCGTGGCGGTGCGTCTGGACAGCCGGGTGGAGGGCGTCGGCGTGGACCCGCGCCAGCCGCCGCTGGTGTGGGAGGCGTGGGACGGGGGCCGCTGGCAGCGGTGCGAGACCGGCTCGGACACCACGGGCGGCCTGAACCGGCCCGGCGAGGTGATCGTGTACGTGCCGGACGGGCACACGGCGTCCGTGATCGGCGGCACCCGGGCGGGCTGGCTGCGCTGCCGGGCCACCGAGACGGAGCCGGGCCAGCCGTTCTACTCGGAGTCCCCGACGGTGCGCGAGGCGACGGTGTTCACGGTCGGCGGCACCACCCGGGTCGAACACGCCGAGACCGTCACCGACGTCCCGCTCGGCATCTCGGAGGGGGTGGCGGGCCAGACGTTCCGGCTCGGCCGCCCGCCCGTGCTGCTGGACGGCGGGCCGCCGCTGGTGGAGGTCTCCTCGGCCGACGGCTGGCAGCGCTGGGAGGTGGTCGAGCACTTCGGCCGCTCGGGCCCCGGCGACCGGCATGTCCGGGTGGACGCCACGACCGGCGAGTTCGGCTTCCCGCCCGCGCTGCGCGAGCCGGACGGCACGCTGCGGCTGTGCGGCGCGGTGCCGGAGAAGGGCGCCCACATCCGGGTGTCCCGCTACCGCACCGGCGGCGGCCCGGCCGGCAATGTGGCCCGGGGTGCGATCTCGGTGCTGCGCAGCTCGGTGCCGTACATCGCGCGGGTCGTCAACCGGGAGGCGGCGCGCGGCGGCGTGGACGGGGAGACCGTCGCGAACGCCAAGCTGCGTGCCCCCGACGCGCTGCGCATGCAGGAGCGGGCGGTCACCGCCGAGGACCACGAGATCATCGCCCGCCAGGCGGCCCCCTCGGTGCGCCGGGTGCGCTGTCTGCCCGCCGGGGAGGGGGCGGGCGCGGTCCGGGTGCTGGTGGTGCCGGACGCGGTCGCCGACGACGGCGACCGGCTCCGCTTCGAACAGCTCATCCCCTCGGACCAGGTGCTCGCCGCGATCACCGAGAGTCTGGACGAACGACGCCTGATCGGCACCCGGTTGGTGGTGGAGCCGCCGGTCTACCAGGGCGTCACCGTGGTCGCCCGGCTCGCGACCGCGCCCGCCGACACCGACCGGGTGCGGGACGCGGCGCTCACCGCCCTGTTCCGGTACCTCAACCCGCTGCACGGCGGCCCCGACGGCACCGGGTGGCCGTTCGGGCGTCCGGTGCAGTACGGGGAGGTGTTCGGCGTGCTGCAACGTGCCACCGGCAACGCGCTGGTGGAGGAGATCCGGCTGTTCGCCGCCGACCCGATCACCGGGCGGCGCGGCGCCCCGGTGGACCGCATCGACATCGGTCCGGGCGCGCTCGTCTTCTCCTACCAGCACCAGGTCGTCGTCCAGCCCATCGAGCCGGAGGGCCGCCCATGAGCCGCGCCGCCGTCCCCGGTCTGCCGAGCCGGCATCCGATCGGCGGGCTGCTGCCCGCGCTGTACGCCGACGACGACTTCGCCCAGCGGTTCACCGCGGGCCTGGACACCGTCCTCGCCCCCGTGTTCTCCACCCTCGACAATCTGGCCGCCTATCTCGACCCCCGGGTCGCGCCGGCCGACTTCGTGGCCTGGCTGGCGTCGTGGGTGGGCGCCGCCGACGACCCCGAATGGCCGGCCGAGCTGCGCCGGGAGGCGGTGGTACGGGCGGTCGAGCTGCACCGCTGGCGCGGCACCCGGCGTGGCCTGCTGGAGCGGCTGCGGCTCACGCTCGGGGTGAACGCCGATGTCGTGGGCGACGGCGGCGCGGCGTGGTCCCGGACCCCGGGCACCCCGCTGCCGCCGGCGCCGTCGGGCGAGGTACTGGTCCGGGTGTGGCCGGGCCGGGAAGCGGAGGTGGACGCGGACCGCGTCCGCGAGCTCGTCCGCGCCCACTGTCCCGTCCATGTCCCCTGCCGGGTCGAGATCCTGTCCGGTCCGCCCGCCGACGAAGGGAGGTGACGTCATGCGCGCCTGTCCCGCGTGCGGGGCGTCCAACAGCCCAGACGACGACTTCTGCGGCAACTGCGGGGCGTATCTGGGGTGGTCCTCGGAAGGGGTCGCGCGGACGCCGGCGGAGGACGACGGCCCGGCCGGCGAGGGAACTCCGGGCCCCCCGGCCGCGGACACCGGCTCGCCCGCGTACGACCCCTCGCCCGCGAACGAACCCTCGGCCGCGGGCGAAGGGAGCCCGGGGCCGGCCGCCGACACCCTGCCCCGTCCGGAGGAGTCGCGTACGGCCCGAGGCGAGGCGGAACGTCGTACGGCCCCCGCCGACGACGGCCCCCAGGCCGGCCAGGCCCCGCCCGTTCCCCGTGCGGCACCTCCCGCGTCCGGCACCGCCGGCGCGCCCGCGGTGCCGCCCGCGCCCCGCACGCCTCCCGCGCCGGCGGCGTCGGTCTCTCCCGCCCCACCCGTCGCTCCCCCGGCCCCGCGGGTACCCCGCGCGCCCGAGCCGCCCGAGCCGCCCGAGCCGGCCGAGCCGGAGGCCCGGCAGCCCGCGCCCGTGCTGCCCGGGAGGCCGGTCGCGCCGCGGCCCGTCGTACGGCCGGCGGAGCGGCGCGACGAGGTGGTCGGGCCGCCGTGCCCCGCGTGCGGGACGCCGAATCCGCCGGGGCGCCGGTTCTGCCGGCGCTGTGCCACCCCGCTGAACCCGCAGGCGGCCCCCGCGCCGCTGCCGTGGTGGCGGACGGTGTGGCCGTTCCGGCGCCGGGTGCGGGCGGGGTCCGGGCGGTGGGTGCGGATGCTGGTGATCCTGCTGGTGGTGCTGGCGCTGTGCGTGGGCGGGTTCCTGCTGCTGCCCGCCGGGCGCGCCCTGTACGAGGACACCCGGGACAAGCTCGGCACCCCCAAGGCCGTCACCGCGACCCGGGTCACGGCGAGCGCCGCCGTGCCCGGACATCCGGCGTCGAACACCAAGGACGGTCTGAACAACCGCTATTGGGGCGCGCCGGGAACGGGCGCCTCGGTGACGTACACCTTCGGCAAGCCGTTCCGGCTGGTGGACGTCATCATCATCAACGGCGCGTCGCTCTCACCGGAGCAGTACGCGACCGAGGCCCGCGCGCTCCAGATGGACATGGACGTCACGTCCTCGGACGGCACGGTGCACCACAAGTCCGTCTCCCTCGCCGACAAGGCGGGCCCGCAGACCGTGCCCACGGGAATCGACGACGTGGTGCGCGTGCGGCTGGTGCTGCACTCGGTCACGGGGCTGACGGCGGGCCGGCACGTCGCGGTGGCGGAGGTGGAGTTCTTCCAGCGGAGCTGAGTGGCGGCTCCCGGTACCCACGGGTTCGGGGGCCGCTTCCGGGGCAGCCGTGCCGTGTCCGTGTCCATGGTCGGCGGCATCCACCGGCCTGTGCTTTCGCACGAATCCTCCCCACGAAGGATGCTGGTGGGGGAGAAGCCCCGCGAGAAGGCCAGGAGGCGCCGCCGGTGATCGCCGTCAACCCGCTGGACAGCGCCTCGGTGCTGGCCGCCTTCGGCGCGCTCGGGGTGCTGGCGGTGATCTTCGCGGAGTCGGGCCTGCTGGTCTTCGGCTTCTTCCTGCCCGGGGACACGCTGCTGTTCCCGGCCGGTGTGCTGTGCGCGGGCAGCCCCGGGCAGCCGCCGCGGCTCGCGCTGTGGCAGGTGCTGCTGTGCGCGGCGGTCGGCGCGGTGGCCGGGGGCCAGGTCGGTTATCTGATCGGGCGGCACGGCGGCCGGGCGCTGCTCGCGCGCACCTCCAGCCGGCGCGTGAAGGACGCGGCGACCCGCGCCGAGGGCCTGCTGGCCCGGTACGGCTACGGCAAGGCGCTGGTGATCGGCCGGTTCGTGCCGCTGCTGCGCACGGTGCTGCATCCGGTGGCGGGGGCGCTCGGGGTGCCCGCGCGGCCGTTCACGGTCTGGCAGACGGTGGGCGGGGTGCTCTGGTCGCAGGCCCTGGTCCTCGCGGGGTTCACCCTCGGCGCCTCGGTCCCCCAGGTGGACGACTATCTGCTGCTGCTGGTCGCGGTGGTGGTCGTCCTGTCCATGCTGCCGCTGCTGGCGGAGGCCCGCAGGGCGCGCCGCGACCGGCGGGACCACTGAGCGGACGTCGCACCACCTCGGCACCCGGCAGGGCGTCCGTCCCGCTCATCCCTGCGGCGTCAACCGACGTGACCCACCCGCCCGTTGTCGGGGACCCGCGCTCTGGACTGTGTTCCGGGCATCCGTGAGACTGGCCGGGACGGACGCCCCGGTTTCCAGGACGGTGCCATGGAAGAGGAAGTCCCGCGCGTGCTCCTCACGCCGCGCGCCGAAGACCTGGTGCGCCGGCTGCGTGCCGAGCACGGGCCGCTGATGTTCCACCAGTCCGGCGGCTGCTGCGACGGCAGCGCGCCGATGTGCTACCCGGACGGCGAGTTCCGCACCGGCGGCTCGGACGTGCTGCTCGCGGAGCTGGATGTGCCGGGGGTGGCGGAGCCGGTCACCTTCTGGATGTCGCGCAGCCAGTACGAGGCGTGGAGCCACACCCGGCTCATCGTGGACGTCGTCCCGGGACGGGGCAGCGGATTCTCCCTGGAGGCCCCCGAGGGAGTGCGTTTTCTCACTCGTTCTCGCGTAGTCGACGCCTAGTCCGCCCGCCGTCCGCCCCCGTCTGGTGCACTGCCCCTGGAATCAGGGACAGTTGACGGGACATCAGGGGGCATGGTGATCAGACCTCGCAGGGGTTCGGCAGCGGGCAGTGCGGTTCTCACGGTCGTCACGGCGTTCGGCGTGCTGGCCGGCGCGGCCCTTTCGGGGGCGGCGCCGGCCGGTGCCGCGCCGGCGGGCACCACCATCACGCCGGGCGTCACCTACCGGCAGTTCGACGTCCACGCGGCCGCGGGCACCGCGCACGCCCATCTGCTCACGGTCGACCTCGGCAATCCGCACGTGCGCGTCGACCTGCTGCACCCGGGCGCGGTGGCCGCCCGGGCCACGGTCTCCCGGATGGCGGACGCGGCCAAGGCGGTCGCGGGCGTCAACGGGGACTTCTTCGACATCACCGAGACCCAGCACCCGGGCGTAACCGCCACCGGCGCGAGCGTCGGTCCTGCGGTGGCGGACGGGCAGGTGCTCAAGGCGGCGGTGCCGGACGGACAACGGTTCGGGCCCGCGCTGCCGCCGGGCACGACCACCGAGGACGTCCTCGGCGTGGGCACCGACCACCGGGCCCGCCTGGACCGTCTCTCCCTGACCGGCTCGGTGCGCACGCCGCGGGGCACGCTGCCGCTGAAGGGCCTCAACCAGTACGCGCTGCCCGAGAACTCGGTCGGCGCCTACACCTCCCGCTGGGGCAGCGCCTCGCGCGAGCGCGCCGTCTGCGGCACCGACACGAACCGGGGGGCGCCCTGCGGCTCCGACGCGTACGAGGTGACGGTGCGCGCCGGCCGGGTGGTCTCCGTCGCCAACGCGCCGGGCAGCGGCCCGATCCCGGCGGACACCACGGTCCTGCTGGGCCGCGAGGACGGCGCCCGGCGCCTGCGCGAACTGGCGGTAGGCGACACGGTGTCCGTCACCCACTCGCTGGTCGCGGCGGCCTCCAAGACCGCCTACACCTTCGCGCTCGGCGGCTTCCCGGTGCTGCGCGGCGGCAAGCCGCTGTCCGGGCTGGACGACACCACCTCGGCGGTGCGCACGGTCGTTGGCTTCGACGACGGCGGACGGCGGCTGCTGATCCTGGCCCTGGACGGCGCCGCCGCCTACCGGTCCGGACTGACGGTCGCCGAAGAGGCCACCACCATGCGGTCGTTGGGGGCGACCGACGCGTTCAACCTGGACGGGGGCGGCTCCACCGAGATGGTCACCCGGGGCGCGGGCGCGGCCGCCGTGACGGTCCGCAACCATCCGAGCGGCGGTGCCGAGCGGCCCGTGGCGAACGGGGTCGGGGTCTTCGCCACGGGCTGATCGGCTCAGGGCCGCAGGCTGCTCACCAGGGCGGCCGTCGCATCGAGCCCGTTGTGGATGGTGGGCGCCATGCTCGTGCACGCCAGATAGAAGCCGAGCAGCATGCAGACCAGGGCATGGGAGACCTTCAGCGAACCGTTGCGCATGAAGATCACGGCCAGGATCAGGAGCAGCAGCACCACAGAGATGGAAATCGCCATCGGGAACCTCCTCCGCCACGCCCATGAGCGGCGTTCGGCCGCAAGTGTGGCGTAGCGGAGGGTTCCGCCGGGCGGCTGACGTGTCCTCCGATCGTGTGGTGTCTTCGGCGGTAGGGGTCAGGGCGCCTGGAGGTCGACCAGTCCGGCCAGGGCCTCGCGATGGGCGCCGGAGGTGCCGTAGGCGAGGGAGCCGGCCTTGGCCCGCTTCAGATACAGGTGCACGGGGTGCTCCCAGGTCATGCCGATCCCGCCGTGCAACTGGAGCGCCTCCTCGGCGGCGCGGACGGCGACGGGGCCGGCGTAGGCCTGGGCGACGGACACCGTGATGTCGGTGTCCTCACCCGTGGCCAGGGCGTCGGCGGCGGCGCGGGCGGCGGCCCGCAGGCTGACCACCTCCAGCCACAGCTGGGCGAGCCGGTGCTTGAGCGCCTGGAAGCCGCCGACCGGCCGGTTGAACTGCTTGCGCTCCTTGAGGTAGCGCACCGTCTCGGTCAGCGCCCAGTCGGCGAGGCCCAGTTGCTCGGAGGCGAGCAGACCGGCGGCGGCGCGCAGGGCCCGTCGCACGGCGGGCTCGGCGTCGCCGACGCGGCGGCCGGGCGCGCCGTCGAGGGTGACGGTGGCGAGCGGCCGGGTGAGGTCCAGGGAGGTCTGCGGGGTGCGGGTCACGGCGTCGGCGGCCACGGCGTACAGGCCGCCGTCGTCGGCCGGGACGAGCAGCACGTCGGCGGCGGCCGCGTCCGCGATGCCGGTCAGCTCGCCGTGCAGCGCCCCGTTCGCGAGTCGTACGGCCGGTACGGCGGCGCCCGGCGCGATGTGCAGCGCGACGGCGAGCACGCCGATGGTGCGCCCGGTCGCGAGCCCGCCGAGCAGTTCCTCGTCGCCGCAGCCCAGCAGGGCCTCGGTGGCCACCACGGCGCTGGTGAGGTACGGAACCGGCGCAACGGCCCGGCCCAGTTCCTCCAGGACGACGGCGGCTTCGCGGTGCGTGGCGCCCTGGCCGCCGAGTGCCTCGGGGACCAGGAGGCCGGCGAGCCCCATGTCCTGGGCGAGGGACGCCCACAGGCCGAGGTCGTGCGGGGCGTCGGACTCGGTGCGGGCGACGACGTCAGCCGCGGCGCAGTGGTCGGAGAGCAGGTCCCGTACGGCCGCCCGCAGCGCCTCTTCCTCCTCCGAGTACAGCAGGTCGGTCATCGGGCCAGGTCCTTCCAGGCGACGTCCTTGTCGGTGCGCGGCTCGGCGGGCAGCCCGAGGACGCGCTCGGCGACGATGTTCAGCAGTACCTCGCTGGTGCCGCCCTCGATGCTGTTGCCCTTGGCGCGCAGATAGCGGTATCCGGCGTCCCGGCCGGTGAAGTCCACCAGTTCCGGGCGGCGCATGGTCCAGTCGTCGTACAACAGGCCCTCCTCGCCGCAGAGTTCGACCTCCAGGCCGCTGATCTCCTGGTTGAGGCGGGCGAAGGCGAGCTTCATGCCGGAGCCCTCGGGTCCCGGCTGGCCCGCGACGAGCTGCTGGCGCAGCCGCTCGCCGGTGAAGCGGGCGACCTCGGCCTCCACCCACAGCCTCAGCAGCCGCTGGTGCAGGTCGTGGGTGCGCGACTCGGGCCGTTCGCGCCAGGTCTTCGCGACCGGGCCGATCATGCCGCCCTCGCGGGGCAGCCGCATGCCGCCGATGGAGACGCGCTCGTTCATCAGCGTGGTCTGGGCGACCCGCCAGCCCTCGCCGACCGCGCCGAGACGGCGGCTGTCGGGGATGCGGACGTCGGTGAGGAAGACCTCGTTGAACTCGGCCTCACCGGTGATCTGCCGCAGCGGTCGCACCTCGACCCCGGGGTCGGTCATGTCGCAGATGAAGTAGGTGATGCCCTGGTGCTTGGGCACGGCCGGGTCGGTGCGCGCGATCAGGATGGCCCAGCGGGCGAGATGGGCGCTGGAGGTCCACACCTTCTGCCCGTTGACCACCCAGGAGTCGCCCTCGCGGACGGCGCGGGTGCCGAGCGCGGCCAGGTCGGAGCCGGCGCCCGGCTCGCTGAAGAGCTGGCACCAGACCTCCTCGCCCGTCCACAGCGGCCGCAGACAGCGCAGCTTCTGCTCCTCGGTGCCGTACTTCAGGATCGTCGGCGCGGCCATGCCGAGGCCGATGCCGATCCGCCGGGGGTCGTTGTCGGGGGCGCCCGCCGCCTCCAGCTCGGCGTCCACGACGGCCTGGAGGGAGCGCGGCGCGCCGAGGCCGCCGAGGCCCTGCGGGTAGTGCACCCAGGCCAGGCCCGCGTCGAAGCGGGCGCGCAGGAAGTCGAGCCGCCCGGTCCGCTCGGGCGGGTTCGCGGCGAGGAACTCCCTGGTCCGCTCGCGCAGTTCGCCGGCGTCGCTCACGCTGCCCCCTCCGTCGTCACGACGATCCGGCCGGTGCTGCGGCCGTCCGCCACCTTCTGCACGGCCGCGGCGGCGCCGCCCAGCGGCACCCGCTCGCTGACCAGCGGCTTGATCGCGCCGCGCGCGGCCAGTCCGGTCAGCCGCTCGTGGCAGTGCCGGACCAGCTCGGGGTTCCTGGTGTTGTACAGGCCCCAGTGGAGGCCCAGCACCGAGTAGTTCTTCACCAGGGCGTGGTTGAGCGCCGGGGCCGGGATGGTGCCGCTCGCGAAGCCGACGACCACGATCCGGCCCTCGAAGGCGGCCAGCTTGGCGGACTGGGCGTAGGCCTCGCCGCCGACGGGGTCGTAGATCACGTCGGCGCCGCGCCCCCCGGTGGCCTCCTTCACGGCGGCGATGACGTCCTGGGCGTGCCGGTCCACGACCACGTCGCAGCCCAGTTCCCGGGCCGCGGCGGCCTTCTCGGCGCCGCCGACCACGCCGATGACGGTGGCCCCGGCCGCCTTGCCGAGCTGCACGGCCGCACTGCCGACGCCTCCGGCCGCGGCATGCACCAGCAGGGTCTCGCCCGCTTCGAGCCGGGCCCGGCGGTGCAGCCCGAACCAGCCGGTCTGGTAGCCGATGTGCAGCGCGGCGGCCTCGGCGTCGTCCAGCGTCTCGGGCGCCGGCAGCAGGGCCGCGGCGTCGGCGACGGCGTACTCGGCGAAGCCGCCGTACGGCAGCGCGGGGGTGGCGAGCACCCGGCGGCCGTCCCCGGTCTCGCCGCAGATCTCCACGCCGGGCGTGAACGGCAGCGGCGGGCGCACCTGGTACTGGCCCCGGCACAGCAGCGCGTCCGGGAAGTTGACGTTGGCCGCCCGCACCCGGAGCAGCACCTGGCCGTCGCCCGGGACGGGCGGTTCGGTCTCCGCGAGGCGCATCACCTCACTCGGCTCACCGTTCTCGTGCACCTGCCATGCCTGCATTCGGGGCCTCCACGCGACCGCATCGTCCGACCGGATCGGTTCGCATACTAAGCGGTCGCTTGCCTATCCGGGAACACCCCCCGGGGGCTCACCTCCGCGCCGCCGGGCGCGCCCGCACATGCATCCGCTCCCCCTGCGGCCCGAACAGGCTCAGGAACTCCACCGGCCCCTCCCCCGTCGACCCGAACCAGTGCGGTACCCGGGTGTCGAACTCGGCCGCCTCCCCGGCCGACAGCACCACGTCGTGCTCGCCGAGCACCAGCCGCAGCCGCCCGGACAGCACGTACAGCCACTCGTACCCCTCGTGGCTGCGCGGCTCCGGCTCCTCCGCGCGCCGCGGTTCGAGCACCTTGAAGGCCTGGAGGCCGCCGGGCTGGCGGGTCAGCGGCCAGAACGTACGGCCCTGCCGCCGCACCGGCTCCGCCCGCACCCGGGGGTCGCCGACCGGCGGCGCGCCGACCAACTCGTCCAGCGGGACCTGGTGGGCCTGCGCGATCGGCAGCAGCAGTTCCAGGCTGGGCCTGCGCAGCCCGGACTCCAGCCGCGACAGGGTGCTCACGGAGATGCCGGTGGCCTGGGACAGCGCCGCCAGCGTCACCTCCCGTTCCCTGCGGATCCGCCGCAGCCGGGGACCCACCTCCGCCAGGACGTCTTCGGTGCTCATGCCGGCATTGCAGTTTCGGCAAACCCAATTGTCAATTCCGCTGTCGGTCTCGCGGTCGGTCTCGCGGTCGGTCCGGCTGTCGGTCCCGCGGGGCCGGGCATCGCACCCGGCCGGTCCATGAGGCACCCTTGGGGGCATGCTGCTGGCCCGGCTCGCCCAGGTGTCCCGGGAGGTCGCCGCGACGGCGGCCCGGTCCCGCAAGATCGCGCTGCTCGCGGAGCTGTTCCGGGAGGCGGACCCGGACGACGCGCCGATCGTCATCCCGTACCTCGCCGGACGGCTGCCGCAGGGCCGGCTGGGCGTCGGCTGGAAGGTGCTGGGCGAGCGGGTCCCGCCGGCCGCCCAGCCCACCCTCACCGTCCGCGCGGTCGACGCCGCCCTCACCGGCCTGGGCCAGGTGTCCGGAGCCGGTGCCCAGGCCGAGCGCGCCCGGCTCGTGGGCGCGCTGATGGGCGCGGCCACCGACGAGGAGCAGTACTTCCTGCGCGGTCTGCTCACCGGCGAGGTCCGCCAGGGCGCCCTGGACGCGGTCGCGGTGGAGGGCCTCGCGCGGGCGACCGGCGCGCGGGCGGGTGACGTGCGGCGGGCGGTGATGCTCTCGGGCTCGCTGCGCGCGGTCGCGCAGGCCCTGCTGGGCGAGGGGCCCGCCGCACTCGACCGGTTCCGGCTCACGGTCGGCCGCCCGGTGCTGCCGATGCTGGCGCACAGCGCCTCCTCCGTCGCCGAGGCCGTGGAGAAGCTGGGGCCCTGCGCGGTGGAGGAGAAGCTGGACGGCATCCGGGTGCAGGTGCACCGGGACGGCGACACGGTCCGCGTGCACACCCGCACCCTGGACGACATCACCTCCCGGCTGCCCGAGGTGACGGCCGCCGCACGGGAGCTGAGGGGCGAGCGGTTCATCCTGGACGGCGAGGTGATCTCCTTCGACGCGGCCGGGCGGCCCCGCTCCTTCCAGGAGACGGCGGGCCGGGTCGGCTCCCGCACGGACGTGGCGCGGGCGGCCGAACAGGTCCCGGTCTCCCCCGTCTTCTTCGACGTCCTCGCGGCGGACGACCGCGATCTGCTCGACCTGCCCTTCGCCGAGCGGCACGCGGAGCTGGCCCGGCTGGTGCCCGAGCCGATGCGGGTCCGGCGGGCGCTGGCCGAGGGCGCCGGGGACGTCCCCGCGGCGCAGCGGTTCCTCACCGACACCCTGGCCCGCGGCCACGAGGGCGTGGTGGTGAAGTCGCTGGCCGCCCCCTACAGCGCGGGCCGGCGCGGCGCCGCCTGGCTCAAGGTCAAGCCGGTGCACACCCTCGACCTGGTGGTGCTGGCGGCCGAGCGGGGCCACGGCAGGCGCACCGGCAAGCTGTCCAACCTCCACCTCGGCGCCCGCACCGCGGACGGCGGCTTCGCGATGCTCGGCAAGACCTTCAAGGGCATGACGGACGCGATGCTCGACTGGCAGACCGACCGTCTGCGGCGACTCGCGGTCGAGGACGACGGCTGGACGGTGCGGGTCCGCCCCGAACTCGTCGTGGAGATCGCCTACGACGGCCTCCAGCGCTCCTCCCGCTACCCGGCCGGCGTCACCCTCCGCTTCGCCCGCGTGGTCCGCTACCGCGAGGACAAGAGCCCCGCCGAGGCCGATACCGTCCAGTCCCTGCTCGCGGCCCACCCGGAGGTCACACCGTGACGGCACGCACGACGAGACGCAGCGCGGGTCTGCTGGTGTACCGGCACACCGGCGAGGGGGTCGAGGTACTGCTCGGCCATATGGGCGGCCCGCTGTGGGCGAGGAAGGAGGCCGGGGCCTGGACGCTCCCCAAGGGCGAGTACGCGGACGACGAGCCCGCCTGGGAGGCGGCCCGGCGGGAGTTCCGGGAGGAGCTGGGCCTCGCGCCGCCCGACGGAGAGGCCGTACCGCTCGGCGAGGTCGTACAGAAGAACGGCAAGGCCGTCACGGCCTGGGCGGTACGGGGCGACCCGGACCTGACCGGTTTCGCCCCCGGCACCTTCACCATGGAGTGGCCCCCGCGCTCGGGGCGGCGGGCGGAGTTCCCGGAACTGGACCGGGTGGCCTGGCTCGGCCTGGAGCGGGCCCGCGAGGTGATCATCACCGCGCAGGCCGCGTTTCTCGACCGGCTGGCGGAGCACTCGGGCTGAACAGGCGACCTGGCGTTGCGCCCAAGCGGGCCGCGCGCGAAGGTCGAAGCACAGCCCGCTTCCAGGGGAGGCCAGCCATGCCCATCGCGACGGTGAACCCGGCGAACGGCGAGACACTCAAGACGTACGAGGCCATGGGCGAGGAGGAGCTGGAACGCCGGCTCCAGCTCGCCGAGGCCACGTTCCGCACGTACCGGACGACCCCGTTCACCGAGCGCGCCCGGCTGCTGAACAAGGCCGCCGACCTGCTGGACGAGGACCAGCAGGAGATCGGCAGGGTCATGACCACCGAGATGGGCAAGCCGGTCAAGCAGGCCCGCGCGGAGGCCGCCAAGTGTGCCAAGGCCATGCGCTGGTACGCCGAGCACGCCGAGGCCCTGCTCGCCGACGAGGAGCCCGCCGAGGCGGACGTCCGCGACTCCGGGGCGAGCCGGGTCAGGGTCCGCTACCGGCCGCTGGGCCCCGTGCTCGCGGTGATGCCCTGGAACTTCCCGCTCTGGCAGGTGATCCGGTTCGCCGCGCCCGCGCTGATGGCGGGCAACGTGGGCCTGCTCAAGCACGCCTCCAACGTCCCGGGGACCGCCCTGTACCTGGAGGACCTGTTCCACCGGGCGGGCTTCACGGAGGGCTGCTTCCAGACGCTGCTGATCGGCTCCGCCGCGGTGGACGACATCCTGCGCGACGAGCGGGTCAAGGCGGCCACCCTCACCGGCAGCGAGCCCGCCGGGCGGGCGGTCGCCTCCGCCGCCGGGGAGATGATCAAGAAGACGGTCCTGGAGCTGGGCGGCAGCGACCCGTTCGTGGTCATGCCCTCCGCCGACGTCGACCGGGCCGCCGAGGTCGCGGTGACCGCGCGCGTGCAGAACAACGGGCAGTCCTGCATCGCCGCGAAGCGGTTCATCGTGCACGGCGATGTCTACGACGCCTTCGCCGAGCGGTTCGTCGCGGGCATGAAGGCGCTGCGGATCGGCGATCCGCTGGAGGAGGACACCGAGATCGGGCCGCTCTCCAGCGAGCAGGGGCGCAAGGACGTGGAGGAGCTGGTGGACGACGCGCGGCGCAGCGGGGCCGAGGTGCTGTGCGGCGGCACCCGGCCGGACGGGCCCGGCTGGTACTACCCGCCGACCGTGCTCGCCGGGATCACCCGCGAGATGCGCATCCACCGCGAGGAGGCGTTCGGGCCGGTCGCCACGCTGTACCGGGCCGCCGACCTGGACGAGGCGCTGCTCATCGCCAACGACTCCCCGTTCGGGCTGAGTTCGAATGTGTGGACGCGGGATGACGGCGAAGTCGAGCGGTTCGCGCGGGACCTGGAGGCCGGGGCGGTGTACGTCAACGGGATGACCGCGTCCCACCCGGCGTTCCCCTTCGGCGGGGTGAAGCGCTCGGGGTACGGGCGTGAGCTGTCCGGGCACGGAATGCGGGAGTTCTGCAACATCACCACGGTTTGGCAGAGTGCGTGACGTATGCACGGCTACCATCCTCTTTTGTGAACCGCGAAGTGACTCTGCCTCTGATCGTCGACGACCGCGGGACCTTGCAGGTGGCCGCCGCCGATGTGAGCAAGTTGTTGCGGACCGTGGGGGGACGCTGGCTGCGGCTGGTCGAGACCGGTGAGCAGGAGCTGGACGAGGACACGGTGGCCGCGCTGACGATCGAGCTGGCGAAGCTGGCGGACCGTATCGACGTGGCGTGCATCGCGCACAGCAGCGGGGCTCCGTGAGGTCAGGGACGTGTGAGCAGCCCGTTCCAGAACATCGCCTCGTACGTCTGGAGCAGACCCGCGTACGCGTGGGCCAGGCCGGTGTCCAGCTCCCCCGCGTCGAGCGCCGCCCGGACCGCCGCCGTCGCCCGGTGGTCCAGGTCCGGGACCGGCTCGGCGAAGAAGTCGAAGAAGGCGCAGGCCTCGTCGGGGAAGCCGTAGTGGCGGCGCAGCCCCGTGGCGATGCGGGCGCAGTAACCGCCCCACGCCGAGAAGTTGGCTGTCAGGGCGACGACCGCGTCGGCAGGGGCCGCGTTGAGGGCGAGCCAGGCCACGTAGGCGGGGCAGGACTGGCAGCCGGGCCGGGGAATGTAGGCGCGGGCGCGGTCCTCGGTGACCCCGCACGCCTCGGCGAAGGCCGTCAGATACCGGGCGGCCAGTTCCTCTCCCCCCGCTAGGGCCGCGAAGAAGCCGGCGGACGCGGAGTCGGCGCGTGCGGCCAGGTGTTCGAAGGCGGCCTGGTCGGCGGGGATCACCCAGCGCTGTTCCAGGGCCAGCAGGGCCAGGGTCCCGACGGGTGCCTCGCCGCGTTCGACGAGCGGTACCAGGGGGTGGGCCGCGGGGTCCGGGGCGAGGGCCTCGACGGCCGTCCCCAGCAGGGCTTTCGCGTTAACGGTCGGCATGGTTTTTTCCCTCGTCCGGCGTCGGAAGTCCCCCTTCGAGCCTGCCACGGCGTCCCCGATTCGGAGTAACCCAGCGCGAGATCGTGCTCCCCTCGGGTGACGGTGGATGGAGCACCTCCTGAGGTGAACCACCTTCTGACCGGTGGGTGAAGGCCCATCGGACACGCGGAAAGCAGGGACGGTTCATGGCGACTTTGTGCAGACCCTCGGTGTCGGTCCCGGAGCACGTGATCACGATGGAGGAGACGCTGGAGCTGGCGCGCTCCCGCCACGCGGACCACCCTCAACTGGCGCTGGCACTGAGGCTCATCGAGAACACCGGTGTGAAGACCCGGCACATCGTGCAGCCCATCGAGGAGACCCTCAAGCACCCCGGCTTCGAGGACCGCAACAAGCTCTACGAGGCCGAGGCCAAGGCCCGGGTCCCGGCGGTGATCCAGCGGGCGCTGGACGACGCCGAGCTCCTCACCACCGACATCGACGTGATCATCTACGTGTCGTGCACGGGCTTCATGATGCCCTCGCTCACGGCGTGGCTGATCAACGAGATGGACTTCGACAGCACCACCCGTCAACTGCCCATCGCCCAGCTGGGCTGCGCGGCCGGCGGCGCGGCGATCAACCGGGCCCACGACTTCTGCACGGCGTACCCCAACGCCAACGCGCTGATCGTGGCCTGCGAGTTCTGCTCGCTGTGCTACCAGCCCACCGACCTCGGCGTCGGCTCGCTGCTGTCCAACGGCCTGTTCGGCGACGGCATCGCCGCCGCCGTGGTGCGCGGACGCGGCGGCAGGGGCGTCCAGCTGGAGCGCAACGGCTCCTACCTGATCCCGAAGACCGAGGACTGGATCGCCTACGACGTCCGGGCCACCGGCTTCCACTTCCTGCTGGACAAGCGGGTGCCCACCACCATGGAGCCGCTCGCCCCGGCGCTCAAGGACCTGGCGGGCACCCACGGCTGGGACGCCACCGACCTGGACTTCTACATCATCCACGCCGGCGGCCCCCGCATCCTCGACGACCTCAGCAAGTTCCTGGAGGTCGAGCCGCACGCGTTCCGGTTCAGCCGGTCCACGCTCACCGAGTACGGCAACATCGCGAGCGCCGTCGTCCTGGACGCGCTGCGCCGGCTGTTCGACGAGGGCGGCGCCGAGGAACGGGCGCGCGGACTGCTCGCCGGCTTCGGACCCGGCATCACCGCCGAGATGACGGTCGGCCGCTGGGTCGACGGCGACGGGGGCGGGCGATGACGGAGACCGAGGAGGCGACGCTCACCGAGGCCGTGCCGCCGGTCCGCCAGTGGCCGGCGCTCGACCTCACCGGAACCGACTTCGACCCCGTGCTCCGCGAGCTGATGCAGGAGGGCCCGGTCACCCGCGTCCAACTGCCCAACGGCGAGGGCTGGGCGTGGCTGGTCACCCGGTACGACGACGTGCGCATGGTGACCAACGACCCCCGCTTCGGCCGCGAGGCGGTCATGGACAAGCCGGTCACCCGGCTCGCCCCGCACTTCATACCGGACCGCGGCGCGGTCGGCTTCCTCGACCCGCCCGACCACACGCGGCTGCGCCGCTCGGTCACCGCGGCCTTCACCGCCAAGGGCGTGGAGCGGGTGCGCGAGAAGGCGCGCGCCATGCTGGACGAGCTGGTCGACCGGCTCCTGGCGGGCGGCCCGCCGGCCGATCTGACGGCGGCGGTCCTCAGCCCGTTCCCCATCGCGGTGATCTGCGAGCTGATGGGCGTCCCGGCCGCCGACCGGCACGACATGCACGAGTGGACCCAGCTGATCCTGTCCTCCGCGCACGGCAAGGAGGTCAGCGAGCGGGCCAAGCGCGAGATGAGCGCGTACTTCTCCGGCCTCGTCGGGGCGCGCGAGCACAGCACGGCCGAGGACGTCGCCTCGCTGCTGGGCGCGGCCGTGGGCCGGGGCGAGGTGACCCTGGAGGAGGCCGTCGGTCTCGCCGTCCTGCTCCAGATCGGCGGCGAGGCGGTCACCAACAACAGCGGGCAGATGTTCTACCTGCTGCTGACCCGCCCCGACCTGGCCGAACGGCTGCGCTACGACCCGGCGATCCGCCCGAAGGCGATCGACGAGCTGCTGCGGTACATCCCGCACCGCAACGCGGTCGGCCTGTCGCGGATCGCCCTGGAGGACGTCGAGATCAGGGGCGTCCGGATCCGCGCGGGCGACGCGGTCTACGTCTCCTACCTGGCCGCGAACCGCGACCCGGAGGTCTTCCCCCGCCCGGAGGAGATCGACTTCTCCCGCAGTCCCAACCCGCATGTGTCGTTCGGCTTCGGGCCGCACTACTGCCCGGGCGGCCAGCTCGCCCGGCTGGAGTCCGAGCTGCTGGTCGACGCCCTGCTGGACCGGATCCCGGGCCTGAAGCTGGCCGTACCGCCCGAGGAGGTGCCCTTCAGGAAGGGCGCGCTGATCCGCGGCCCCGAGGCACTTCCCGTGATGTGGTGAGCCGGCGATGACGACGGTCGAAGGGCTGACATCGGCATCGGTCGACGGGCTGCTCGTGCCGCCGGGCCAGGGCCGGGTGGTGGAGACGCCCGCGCAGCGGGTCACGTTCAAGGTCACCGGCACGCACTCGCGGATGGCCTCCACCTTCGAGGTGGAGGTCCCGCCGGGCTTCGACGTCGGCGCCCATGTGCACACCCGCAGCGAGGAGTTGTTCTACGTCCTGGAGGGCGAGCTGGACGTGCTCGCCTTCGAGCCCCGCATCCGCACCCCCGACAACTGGAGGAGGTGGGAGTCGAGTTCGGGCAACCGGGTGGTGCGGGCGACCCCGGGCACGGTCATCGTCGTACCCCCCGGCTGCCCCCACGCCTTCGCGAACCCCACGGACGTCCCCGCCAAGATGTTCTTCCAGGCGAGCCCGCCCCCGGACCACGAGCGCTATTTCGAGGAACTCCTCGAGATCCTCAGCGACGGCGGCCCGCCCGACCAGGAGGCGATAGAGGCGTTGCGGCTCAAGTACGACATCGAGCAGCTCACCCCCTTGAAACACAGGTGAGCCCGCCGTCCGGAAAGGGGCGGCGGGGTCGGGGGCCGGTGGAAACCGCACGGTGCACCGCGGTCGGCGAACCGCGGGAGCCGCGCGGTTTCCCCATGGCCGAACAGGCGGCGCCCTAGCGAATGGGCATCCCCGACAGGGTCCGCGCGATGACGAGCCGCTGGATCTCGCTCGTCCCCTCAAAAATGGTGTAAATAGCCGCGTCCCGGTGCATACGCTCCACCGGGTACTCCCGGGTGTACCCGTTCCCGCCCAGGATCTGGATCGCCTGCGCGCTCACCTTCTTCGCGGTCTCGCTGGCGAACAGCTTGGACATCGAGCCCTCGGCCGCCGTGAACGGCTTGCCGTTGATCGCCATCCACGAGGCCCGCCACACCAGCAGCCGCGCCGCGTCGATCTGCGTCCGCATGTCCGCGAGCTGGAAGGCGACGCCCTGGTTGTCGATGATCGGCCGCCCGAACTGCTCCCGCGTTTTGGCGTAGTCGAGGGCGACCTCGTAAGCGGCCCGTGCGGTGCCGACGGCCATCGCGCCGACCGCCGGCCGGGAGGCCTCGAACGTGGCCATCGCCGCGTTCTTCACCCGCTCCCCGCCCCCGGCCTTCGCCTTCTCCCGGGCCCGGGCGAGCCGCTCGTCCAGCTTCTCCTTGCCGCCGAGCAGGCAGGACCCCGGAACCCGCACATTGTCGAGGACGACCTCGGCGGTGTGCGAGGCGCGAATGCCGTGCTTCTTGAACTTCTGGCCCTGCGCGAGCCCCGGCGTGCCCGGCGGGATGATGAAGGAGGCGTGGCCCTTGGAGCCCAGCTCCGGGTCGACGCTGGCGACGACGACGTGGACGTTGGCGATGCCGCCGTTGGTCGCCCAGGTCTTCGTGCCGTTGATCACCCACTCGTCCTTGGCCTCGTCGTACACCGCGCGCGTGCGCATGGAGGCCACGTCGGAGCCGGCGTCGGGCTCGGAGGAGCAGAACGCGGCGACCTTGACGTCCGTGGCGTCCCCGTACATCTGCGGGATCCAGGTGCCGATCTGCTCCTCGGTGCCGTTGGCGAGGACGCCCACCGCGGCCAGGCCGGTGCCCACGATGGACAGGGCTATGCCCGCGTCGCCCCAGAACAGCTCCTCCATGGCCATCGGGATGCCGAGGCCGGTGGGGTCGAAGTACTGCTGCGCGTAGAAGTCGAGGGAGTAGATGCCGACCTTCGCGGCCTCCTGGATGACCGGCCAGGGGGTCTCCTCGCGCTCGTCCCACTCGGCGGCCGCGGGCCGGATCACATCGGCGGCGAAGCCATGGAGCCAGTCCCGGACTTCCTTCTGCTCGTCGTTCAGCTCCATGGTGAACTCGGCCATGTCCCCTCCAGCGGCGGTACGATGTTACTTACGGTAACCCGAGTCTGTTACTGACGGGTAGGAAAAGTCAACCGGCAAGGGTGCCTCGGCATCCCGTTCGATGTCACAGGCCCTGCCAGTGTTAGTTTGCGCTGGCGTCACCGAATCAACACGGGTGGGGAGCACATATGGAGACCACACAGCGGACCGATCAGCAGCGGTCCGCCGACCGCCGACGGCGCGAGCTGCTGGAAGCCGCCGACCGGGTGGTGCTCCGCGACGGCCCGCAGGCGTCGATGAACGCGATCGCCGCCGAGGCCGGGATCACCAAGCCGATCCTCTACCGGCACTTCGGCGACAAGGGCGGACTCTACGCCGCGCTCGCCAGGCGGCACACCGACGCCCTTCTGTCCTCCCTGCGGGCCGCGCTCGACGCCCCGGCGGACCGGCGGGAGCGGGTGGAGTCCACGCTGGACACCTACCTCGCCGCCATCGAGGCGCGACCCCAGGTGTACCGGTTCCTGATGCACCCGGCGGAGGGCAGCACCGCGGCCGACCAGGGATTCGACGTCGGCAAGCACAGCGCCCCGCTGCTGCGGCGGATGGGCGAGGACCTGGCCCAGGTCATCGAGGAGCGGGTGGACCTCGGCCCCGGCAGCCAGCAGCTCGCCCGGGTGTGGGGCCACGGGATCGTCGGGATGATGCACGCGGCCGGCGACTGGTGGCTGGGCGAACGCCCCTGCACCCGCGCCGAGTTGGTGCGCTCCCTGGCCGACCTGCTGTGGGGCCGGCTCGCCGCCGCCGGGGACCGGGCGGGCGGCCCGGGGTTCTGAGTCACCGGCTCCAGGAGGCCCGCCGGATCCGCCGCTCCAGCCTGCGCCTACGCAGGCCCGTCAGCCGGTCCGCGTACACCCGGCCCTCCAGGTGGTCGCACTCGTGCTGCAGACAGCGGGCGAAGAAGCCCGTGCCGTGGACCGTGACCGGCTCACCGGTCACGGTGAAGCCCTCGACCACCGCGTGGTCGTACCGCTCCGTGCCCGCCTCCAGGCCCGGCAGGGACAGGCAGCCCTCGGGGCCCCGCAGCACGATCCCGTCGGCCGCCACCAGACGCGGGTTCACCACATGCCCGAGATGCCGGACATCGTCGTCGTCCGGGCAGTCGTAGACGAACACCCGCAGCGGCACCCCGATCTGATTCGCGGCCAGGCCCACCCCCTGGGCCGCGTACATCGTGGCGAACAAGTCCTCCACGAGCGCCGCCGTCTCGGGGCCGAAGTCCGTGACGTCCCGGCATCGTTCGCGCAGGCGGGGGTCGCCGAGCAGGGTGAGGGGCCGGACGCGCCCGTGGACGCCCGGAATGGAACCGTGTCGCATGGCGGCAAGGGTACGGTTCGTTCAGCCCACGCCCGCCGCAGTGGGTGCGGACCGGGATTCGGGTGCGGGAATGGATCTCGATAGGCTGAGGGTTCACACCACGTTGCCGGATGGCCCCAGGCGCGGCGCGTACGCAAGGAGGATCGAGAACTGATGGCAGGCAACTCGGACCCGCTCACGCCGCGGGCCAAGCTGGCCGTGACCGCGGGCAGGGCGGTCGCGGCGGCATCGCGCGCCGCCGGACGGGGCAGCGGGTCGGTGATCGGGGGCAAGGTCGCGCTGCGGCTCGACCCCGACCTCCTGGCGCGGCTCGCCCAGAACCTGGACGTCGTCCTGGTGTCCGCCACCAACGGCAAGACCACCACCACCCGGCTCATCGCGGAGGCGCTGCGCGCCGCGGGCCCCGTGGTGTCGAACGCGCTCGGCGCCAACATGCCGGCCGGCATCACCTCCGCGCTCGCGGGCGGCTCGGACTCCAAGTTCGGCGTCATAGAGGTCGACGAGAAGTACCTGGCCGGAGTGGCCCGGGACACCGACCCGAAGTGCATCGCCCTGCTGAACCTCTCCCGCGACCAGCTCGACCGCGCCGCCGAGACCCGGATGCTCGCCGAGAACTGGCGCGAGGGCCTGGCCGGCTCCAAGGCGGTCGTGGTCGCCAACTGCGACGACCCGCTGGTGGTGTGGGCCGCCTCCTCGTCCCCGAACGTGATCTGGGTCGCGGCCGGGCAGATGTGGAAGGACGACGCCTGGTCCTGCCCGTCCTGCGGTGGCGTGATGCAGCGCCCCGGCGACGACTGGTACTGCGGCGAGTGCGGCTTCCGCCGGCCCACGCCGAGCTGGGCGCTGTCCGGGGACCACGTCCTCGACCCGCACGGCTCCGCCTGGCCGATCCACCTCCAGCTGCCGGGCCGCGCCAACAAGGCCAACGCGGCCAGCTCCGCGGCCGTCGCCGCCGTCTTCGGGGTGCCGCCGCAGGTCGCCCTGGAGCGGATGTACCAGGTGCAGGCGGTCGCCGGCCGGTACGACGTCGTGCAGTTCCAGAACCGCGACCTGCGCCTGCTGCTGGCCAAGAACCCGGCCGGCTGGCTGGAGACCTTCTCGCTGATCGACCCGCCGCCCGCCCCGGTGATCCTTTCGGTGAACGCCCGCGGGGCCGACGGAACCGACACCTCCTGGCTGTGGGACGTCGACTACACCCGGCTCACCGGTCACCCGATCTTCGTGCTCGGCGACCGCAAGCTGGACCTCGCGGTGCGTCTGGAGGTCGCCAACCAGCACTTCCAGGTCTGCGAGAACCTCGACCAGGCCGTGCAGCTGTGCCCGCCCGGCCGGATCGAGGTCATCGCGAACTACACCGCGTTCCAGGACCTGCGCCGCCGCGTCGGCAACTGATCTTCGAAGGGCGATCACCTCATGAGCGACAACCAACTGCGGCTGGTGTGGATCTACCCGGACCTGCTGAGCACCTACGGCGACCAGGGCAACGCCCTGGTCGTGGAGCGCCGGGCCCGGCAGCGCGGCCTGGACGTGGCCCGGCTCGACGTGCGCAGCGACCAGCCGATCCCGACCTCCGGCGACATCTACCTGATCGGCGGCGGCGAGGACCGTCCGCAGCGGCTGGCGGCCGAGCGGCTGCGCCGTGACGGGCACCTCCAGCGAGCGGTGCAGAACGGCGCCATCGTCTTCTCGGTGTGCGCCGGCTACCAGATCCTCGGCCACGAGTTCATCAACGACCTCGGCCAGCGTGAGCCGGGCCTCGGCCTGCTCGACGTGGTCTCGGTGCGCGGCGAGGGCGAGCGGTGCGTCGGCGACGTGCTCGGCGACATCGACCCGCAGCTCGGCCTGCCCCCGCTGACCGGCTTCGAGAACCACCAGGGCGTCACCCACCTCGGCCCGACCGCCCGCCCGTTCGCCCGGACCAAGATCGGCCGGGGCAACGGCACCGGGGACGGCACGGAGGGCGCGTACAACGGGACCGTCTTCGGCACGTACATGCACGGGCCGGTCCTGGCCCGCAACCCGCTCATCGCCGACCTGCTGCTGAAGCTGGCGCTGGACGTCAACGCGCTGCCGCCGATCGACGACCGGTGGTACGACGCGCTCCGCGAGGAGCGCATCGCGGCCGCGCAGCAGCCCGCGTGAGAACCGCCGTGCGGCAGCCCGCGTGGGTACTGCCGCGCGGCAGCCGGCGTAAGCCTCGCGTCAGGGGCTTCTCAGCGGGTTCCGGCAGGGTCGTGGTGGGCCCGCCTGACGGCTCGTCCGCTCATCTGGGCGGGCGCGTCCAGCAGGCGGACGCCCGCTACGGAGCCACCCCCTCACGCCGGTAGGGTGGCCGGGAATCGGCCGGACAACGTGGTCCGGTATCCCGGCCCACGTCGAGAAGGTAATTCGGGCTATGCGCATTGGTGTCCTCACGTCCGGCGGCGACTGTCCTGGTCTGAACGCCGTCATCCGGTCCGTCGTGCACCGTGCGGTCGCCGACCACGGCGACGAGGTCATCGGTTTCCGGGACGGCTGGAAGGGCCTCCTGGAGTGCGACTCCGTGAAGCTCGACCTCGACGCCGTCGGTGGCATCCTGGCCCGGGGCGGCACCATCCTCGGCTCCTCGCGGGTCCGCCCCGAGCATCTGCGCGACGGCGTCGAGCGGGCCAGGGGCCATGTCGCGGAGCTGGGTCTGGACGCGATCATCCCGATCGGCGGCGAGGGCACCCTCAAGGCGGCCCGGCTGCTGTCGGACAACGGACTGCCCATCGTGGGCGTGCCCAAGACGATCGACAATGACATCGCTGTCACCGACGTCACCTTCGGCTTCGACACCGCGGTGACCGTGGCGACGGAGGCGCTGGACCGGCTGAAGACCACCGCCGAGTCCCACCAGCGGGTGCTGATCGTGGAGGTCATGGGCCGGCACACCGGCTGGATCGCCCTGCACTCCGGCATGGCGGCCGGCGCCCACGCCGTCGTCGTACCGGAGCGGCCCTTCGACATCGAGGAGTTGACCCGCAAGATCGGCGCGCGGTTCGCGGCGGGCAAGCGGTTCGCCATCGTGGTCGCCGCCGAGGGCGCCAAGCCCCGCTCCGGCACCATGGAGTTCGACGAGGGCGGCAAGGACGTCTACGGCCACGAGCGCTTCGCCGGCATCGCCCGCCAGCTGTCGATCGAGCTGGAGCAGCGGCTCGGCAAGGAGGCCCGGCCGGTCATCCTCGGGCATGTGCAGCGCGGCGGCACGCCGACCGCCTACGACCGGGTGCTGGCCACCCGCTTCGGCTGGCACGCCGTGGAGGCGGTGCACCGGGGCGAGTTCGGGATGATGACGGCGCTGCGCGGCACCGACATCGTGATGGTGTCGCTGACGGAGGCCGTGGAGACGCTGAAGACGGTCCCGGTGGAGCGGTACGACGAGGCGGAGTGCGTGCTTTAGTCCGCTTGTGAACTACCCGCCCCCGGTCATCGGCATGATCGGGGGCGGTTCTACTCTTGTGGGCGGACAGAATCGCACAACCCCCGTGAAACAGGAGCCGCCGCATGGATCACATGGGACACATGGATCACAGCGGGCACGGCATGGTGATGGATCTGCCGCCGTTCACGCTGGGGCGTGGGCTCCACTTCTCGGCGGAGCCCTTCTTCCTGGTCGCCTGCCTGCTCGGGCTCGGCCTGTACGCGTGGGGGGTCGTACGGCTGCGGCGGCGCGGTGACGCGTGGCCGATGGCCCGGACCGTCTCGTACGTCCTCGGCGTGCTGACCATCATGCTGATGATGTGCACCAGGCTGAACGACTACGGGATGGTCATGTTCAGCGTGCACATGGTGCAGCACATGGTCATCAGCATGCTGTCCCCGATCCTGATCCTGCTCGGCGCTCCGGTCACCCTGGCGCTGCGCGCGCTGCCGACCGCGGGCCGGGGCCGCAAGGGCCCGCGCGAGCTGCTGCTGATGCTGCTGCACAGCCGGTACATGCGGGTGATCACCCACCCGCTGTTCACGATCCCGATGTTCATCGCGAGCCTGTACGCGCTGTACTTCACCCCGCTGTTCGACTTCCTGATGGGCTCCAGGACTGGGCACATCTTCATGATGGTGCACTTCCTCGCGGTCGGTGTCGTCTTCTTCTGGCCGATCATCGGCGTGGACCCGGGCCCGCACCGGCCGGGTCACCTGATGCGGATGCTGGAGCTGTTCGCCGGCATGCCGTTCCACGCGTTCTTCGGCATCGCGCTGATGATGGCGTCGACCCCGATGGTGAAGACCTTCCTGCACCCGCCCGCCTCGCTCGGCATCGACGCCCTCTCCGACCAGAGCTCGGCCGGCGGCATCGCCTGGGCGTTCAGCGAGGTGCCGTCGGTGCTGGTGCTGATCGCGCTGCTGTTCCAGTGGTACGGCTCCGAGCAGCGCCACGCCAAGCGCAAGGACCGGCAGGCCGACCGGGACGGCGACAAGGAGCTGGAGGAGTACAACGCCTACCTGGCGTCGCTCAACGCGCGCCAGGGCTGAGCGCGGGGTATCCCCTACGGGCGGCCGCCGGGGCACCATGGTCGGACGGACCATGAGGAGGTCTCGCGATGCCCGGTTCCCCGAACGGCTCCACACCCACACCCGGTCCCACACCCGGTCCCACGCCCGGCACCGGGCCCGGCTCGGCGTACGGCCGTGAGCACGGCTCGGCCAAGGCGATGGGCGGGCTCACGGCCGGCTCCCTCGTCGCCGTGACCGCCTACACGGTCACGCTCGGCGGCAACGGCTGGCTGTGGTTCGGCTGGGTGGTGCTGGGCCTGCTGACCCTCGTCCTGGCCGTCACCCGGTCGTAGCGCCCCGGGCGCTCCCTGCCCCCCGGGCGCCTCCAGCCTCCCGGGCGCCTCCAGCTGATTACATAGCCCGCATGAGCAGCAGGGCCGCGTCCTTCGACGAACTCGACCGCGAGATCATCACCGCGCTGATGGCGAACGCCAGGAGCAGCTTCGCCGAGATCGGCGCGGCGATCGGGCTGTCCGCGACGGCGGTCAAGCGGCGGGTGGACCGGCTGCGCGAGACGGGGGTGATCACCGGGTTCACGGCGACGGTGGAGCCCTCGGCGCTCGGCTGGCGCACGGAGGCGTACGTCGAGGTCTACTGCGAGGGCGCGGCCCCGCCCCGGCGTCTCGCGGAGGTCGTGCGCAACCATCCGGAGATCACGGCGGCCATGACGGTGACCGGTGCCGCGGACGCGCTGCTGCACGTGCGGGCGCGGGACGTGGACCACTTCGAGGAGGTGCTGGAGCGGATCCGCACGGTGCCCTTCATCCGGAAGACGATCAGCGTGATGGTGCTCTCCCATCTCCTCCCCGACAGCCCGGAGGCGGGTGCCACCCAGGCGGCCCCCGAATGACCCGGAGACGACCTTCACGGGGTGATCGGAAGTATGCGCAGCAGGGCTGCGTGATCGTGCCGGACAACGCAGCGATGTTGCAGGTCCACGCAGCTTTTCGCGCTTGTCGCCCGTCCTCGTTCCTTCCTACCGTGGAGTCACCCAACAGTGACAGACGGAAACCGGAGGGAACCCTCTGTGTCCGAAAGCCGTGAATCGCGCCCCCGGCGCTTCCTCGTCTGTGAACCCAGACATTTCGCGGTGCAGTACGCGATCAACCCCTGGATGAACCCCGACCGGCCGGTTGACGTGGATCTCGCCCGTGAGCAGTGGCAGGAGCTGATCCGCGCCTACCGCGCCCACGGCCATACCGTCGACTCCGTCGAGCCGGTGCCGGGCCTGCCGGACATGGTGTTCGCGGCCAACGCGGCGTGCGTGGTCGGCGGCCGCGTCTTCGGCTCGCTGTTCCACGCGCCGGAGCGGCGCCCCGAGTCGGTGCACTACGACACCTGGTTCAAGGCGGCCGGGTATACCGTGTACCGCCCCGAAGCGGTGTCCGAGGGCGAGGGCGACCTGGTGTGGACGGGCCGGTACCTGCTGGCCGGCACCGGGTTCCGCACCACCCGGGAGGCGCATCGTGAGGCGCAGGAGTTCCTGGGGTACCCGGTGATCGGCCTGACGCTGGTGGACCCGTACTTCTACCACCTGGACACGGCGCTGTTCGTGCTGGACGACGTCAATGTCTGTTACTACCCGGAGGCGTTCTCGCCGGGCAGCCGCGAGGTGCTGCGGCGCCTGTTCCCCGACGCGGTGCCGGCCACCCGCGAGGACGCGATGACCTGGGGCCTGAACTCGGTGTCCGACGGCCGGCACGTGTTCATCGCACCCCAGGCGGAGGCGCTGTCCGAGCGCCTCGCCGACCACGGTTACGTCCCCGTCCCCGTCGACTTGTCGGAGTTCCACAAGGCCGGCGGTGGCATCAAGTGCTGCACCCAGGAGATCCGCTGATGACCGCACCCGCGCGCACCCGTACGTCCGACGACCTGATCCGTGCGGAGGAGCCGGTCCTGGCGCACAACTACCACCCGCTGCCGGTGGTCGTGGCCCGGGCCGAGGGCACCTGGGTGGAGGACGTCGAGGGCCGCCGCTACCTGGACATGCTCTCCGGGTACTCGGCGCTCAACTTCGGTCACCGGCACCCGGCGCTGATCGAGGCCGCCCATCGCCAGCTGGACCGGCTCACCCTCACCTCCCGGGCGTTCCACAACGACCGGCTGGCCGAGTTCGCCGAGCGGCTCGCGGCGCTGACCGGCCTGGACATGGTGCTGCCGATGAACACCGGCGCCGAGGCGGTGGAGAGCGGCATCAAGGTGGCCCGCAAATGGGCCTACGACGTCAAGGGCGTGCCCGCCGACCAGGCCACGATCGTGGTCGCGGCGGACAACTTCCACGGCCGTACGACGACGATCGTGAGCTTCTCCACCGACGAGTCGGCGCGGGCGGGCTTCGGCCCGTTCACGCCGGGCTTCAAGGTGGTGCCGTACAACGACCTGGCCGCGCTGGAGGAGGCCGTCGACGAGAACACGGCGGCGGTGCTGATCGAGCCGATCCAGGGCGAGGCCGGGGTGGTCATCCCGGACGACGGCTATCTGACGGGCGTGCGGGAGCTGACCCGGCGCAAGGGTTGTCTTTTCATCGCGGACGAGATCCAGTCGGGCCTCGGGCGCACGGGCCGTACGCTCGCCGTCGAGCACGAGGACGTGGTGCCGGACGTGCTGCTGCTCGGCAAGGCGCTCGGCGGTGGCATCGTGCCGGTGTCGGCGGTGGTGGCCCGGCGCGAGGTGCTGGGCGTGCTGCACCCGGGCGAGCACGGCTCGACGTTCGGCGGCAACCCGCTCGCGGCGGCGGTCGGCATCGCGGTGATCGAGCTGCTGGAGACCGGCGAGTTCCAGCGACGGGCCGCCGAGTCGGGCGTGATCCTGCGGGACGGGCTGACCGAGCTGGTGGGCAAGGGAGTCCTCGGCTTCCGCTCCCGTGGCCTGTGGGCGGGTGTCGACGTCGACCCGGCGATCGGCAGCGGGCGCGAGATCAGCGAGCGCCTGATGCGGGAGGGCATCCTGGCGAAGGACACCCACGGCTCCACGATCCGCCTGGCACCGCCACTGACGATCACGGCGGAGGAACTGCGATCCGCGCTGGACACGCTGAAGCGGGTACTGGGCTAGGGGGTGTCCGGCGGATCTTGGTGGAGGGAAGTCACGGCACGGTTTTGACCCCGCGTCTCCGCCAAGATCCGCCGGACAC
>NZ_JBEZND010000041.1:0-82829 GCF_040706415.1 Streptomyces sp. NPDC048106
TCCGAAAGGGCGGCGGAGTCGTGCTGCTGGACGGCACGCTGATTCGCACCCGACGGCGCACGGGGATGGAGAACCGGAAGAACTACTCCGGCAAGTACAAGTGCCACGGCCTGCTCGTGATCGCACTCACCGACGACCGGGGACGACTGCTGTGGGTCTCGGCGGCCCGGCCCGGACGGACCTCGGAGATCACCGCCTGCCGACACGACCAGCTCACCGCCAAGCTGCGGGCGGCGGGTCTCGGCGCCATCGCCGACCTGGGGTTCGTCGGCCTCGAGGACAGCGGCCCCGACGCCGACCCGGCGGTGATCACCGGCTACAAGGCCAGCCGGAACCACCCACTGACGCGAGGTCAGAAGCTGTCCAACAAGGCCCTCTCCGCCGTTCGGGCGCCCGTCGAACACGGCTTCGCCCACCTGAAGAACTGGCGCGTCCTCGGCAAGGTCCGCACCGATCCGGGATGGGCGACTGCCCTGGTCAGGGCCCTTCTGGTCCTCACGAACCGCGAAGTAGCCCGGTGACCGACGATCTTCACCGAAGTCATCCGCCCTCAACCAGCACAAGCACCCCGAACCCCACGCACCCCAGACCCGTGACCAGCAACTTCACGATGCACACCGCTCACTGGTCGGAGAACCAGCCAAGTGCCAAGCTCGACGGTGACCCTGGCACCAGTCGCTGGCACCAACAGTGGCGTACGAGGCCGGACGAGGGCGGTGCCCAGCGGTCATCATGAGCCCGAGCCAGGATTCACCTGGCCACCAGGAAGGCCGTGATCGACCTGAGAGGGATGAGGCAGATCTCGAAGTCGGGATCCGGCACAGGCGCCGTCCTCCCTGATGGACGGCGCCCGCCAGCTTGCCTCGGTTACGGAGACTCCGCCGACCTTGGCGGGCACGGTGGCCAAACTCAGCCAGCATCCGTCGGGTCTGTTTCTGTTGCTGTGCCACGGCCTACGGTCAACGACCAATGCACGGCTGAGGACGCCTCGACGGACACTTCTCCACTGCGCTCCACCCCGGACAACGCCAGCTCGTTGGAGACGGTGCTGGGCTGGTCAGCACCACACTCCAGGGGGAAGGAGACGCCTGCGGGCCGCACCGTCACCTTGATCTTCCCCTCGCCCTGACAGCTCGCCGCGATGATGAGGGCGTCACCTTTCTCACCCTTGCTGTAGGGAAAGACGGCGTTCCCTGTGGTCACCTTCTGGCGGCCGGCGAGTGATGCCCCAGGAGCCAACTCCGGCGGCTTCAACAGTGAAGGCTGCGTGGTGCCGGGCACGCTGCCGTTCGTTGCCGGGCTCGGCGTCGCGGAGTCCTCAGGCCGCGTGGACCGCCTGGCGTCCGAATGATCCGTCGCGCACGCGGCGACGGACAGAAGTGCAGCAGCACACGCGATCCTCGCTACCACACGGATTCGGCAAGACATATCAGCTCTCCAAGACAGCCGAGCCGACGCGATGCGGCATGTGGATGATGACCCTGCGCTTGCCGTCCGGCCAGCACTTATCGAGATCATGCCAACACTCCTGGGGGAACAACTGCCTTCATGACCTTTCTGAGCAAAAGCTGAGCTCGTGCTGTGACCGCCCAGGTTCACCGGGTTGGAGCGGTGTCTCCCGTGCGCCGAGCGGGCACTCAGACGCTCAGGAACGCTCGCGCGAGGAACCGTCGCGGCGCGCTGATGGGTCGCCGGTGGTCAGATGAGCCTTGTCGTCGAGAGAGAACCAGCCTGCGTCGCTCCCGGTCGATCTCCGTGACGACGACCGTGACCTCGTCGCCGACTTGGACGGCATCTGACGGACTCTCCACGGGCGTCGATGTGAGCCCTCGTAGGTGGACCAGTTCCTCGATCCCGTCGGTGACCTCGACGAAGACGCCGAACGGGACCAGCTTGGTGACCCGTCCGTGCAGCTTCTGCCCCACCGCGGTGCGGTCGGCGAACGTTTGGAAAGGGTCTGGCTGTGTCGCCCGCAAGGACAGTCTGGCCTCCAGGTTTCATGGCCCCGGACTCCCAGCTCTGCTCTCAGGGGCAAAGTAGCTACGAGTGATTCTCAGGCCGTAGGCCGCCGAGGGTGTTGACGCGGTTCGCGTACTCGCGGCGGGCCTTGCGCTGTGCCGGGATCGCCGCGGTGTTGTCGAGCGGCTGGCAGCGGTCGAGGAGCTGGCGGTGGACCTCCGGTGTGGTGCTGACCCGCAGGGTGTAGCCCTGGCCGCGCCGTACGGTCACGCCCTGGTCGAGCGCGGCGCGCTCGGCGGACTCTGGGCCGGCCGTGCGGAGGAAGTCGGCGACCTTGCCCGGCATGTCGAGGACGACCGGCAGCTCCGGGGCCGGGATGTCCTCCTCGATGGCGGTGTGGTCGGGCATGAGGTCGGCGACGGCCGTGCGGATCGCGCCGCGGCTGACGCCATGGTCGCGTGCGAGGGCTGCGATGGAGCGGCCCTCCAAGTACGCGGTACGCACGGCGTCGGTCCTCTCGGCCGCCACGGCGGGGCGGCGTCCGCCCTTGTTGCCCTTCGCCTCGGCAGCCCGGAGACCGTCGTACGTCAGCTCGCGCTGGAGATCGCGCTGGAGTTCGCCGGCGGCTGCGAGGGTCTACACCATGAACTTCACGGTGGACAGCAGTTCGCCGGTGCGGGGGTGGCGGGCGGTGAGGTCCATGGCGGAGAACGAGCCGTCGTGGATGCGCAGGGCGAGGCGGTCGCGGTGGAGGACGTCGAGCACGTCGAGGATGTGTCCGGTGCCGCGTACGAGGCGGAACATCTCGGAGATGTGGACGGTGTCGCCCGGCCGCGCGTAGGTGAGCAGACGCCGCCCGTGCCGCACCCTCTATCGCCTGCCGGGGCCGGGGAAAGGCCAGGGGCGGAACCTGCTGGAGCAGCAGGGCATTGATGTGTACGAGGCTCGACTGAAGGAGGAGCAGGGCGAGCATCGAGGTTTCGGCGTGCTCCTTGTCCGGGCCGGTCAGAGCGCCGTCCTTGCCGTAGTGGAGCACGGTGTTCGCGCTGTTCCAGTTCTCCACGACGCCGCGCGGGGTGCGGTCCGAAAACCGTTCGCGATACCAGGGGCTTCGAGCCGAGACTGATGGGTCGATCACATCGAACAGGAAGAGTGGCCAGCGCTGACGTACAACCGTGACACCCTGCCCTTTTCCGACAACCGTGTGCCCCGCGTCACCTACGAGGACATTCGGAACTGGGATGAATTCGACCCTGCCCGCCACCCTTTCGCCTGGGACGAGGACGAGGAAGCCCGTCTCCGCTCGCTGGTCCGCGAGTGGGTGCCGCCCGTGCTCTCCGGCATAGCCGGCGGGTGGCAGAGTGAACGTTGGTGTGAGAGTCAGGTGGACGCGGTCCTCCGGGAGCGATACGGCACCTGGGCCTGGGGATGGAGCTGGTGCTACCGCAACGGTGGGCCCATCGGCAACTGGGTCAGCGGGCCAAGCTCGGTGACGACCCCGGATGAGACCACAGCACGCGTCGTAGCCGCGCTGTTGGAGTGGCGGGAGTGGCTGGAACGGACGGCCCAGCGCTTCGCCGCGCTGGCACCGCCGCCGGACACCTCGCCCGAGGATCGCAGCTGGCACCTCGAACGGGCCTGCGTCCGGCTCGTGACCCACGCGCTGGACTCGTGCGCGGACAACGCCTGGCGCGGCCAGACCTCGATCGTCCTGGGCTGGTTCCTCACCAGCACCGGCATGGACCGAGCCGAAGCCGCGCGAGCGGTGGAGAGCGCGATCGGTGGCCGGTTCAAGAGCTGGGTCTACCCGGAACGGACGCTGATCGAATCCGTCGGCGAGGACCTTGCCATCGGCCTCACCGGCCACGCCCCGTACCAGGACCACCGTGAGAGGGCGGCGCTGGAGGATCTCCATGACCGCTACTGACAGTCTTTCGGTCTGGCTGCGCGTGCGCCGCGAGGTCGACTGGCGATGTGCACCGGCTCTACGCCGGGTCCCGCCCGGCCGCGATGGGTTCCGGTCGTGGTGCGAAGGACCGGTGCGCCGGCGCGACCCGATTCGCGCCGAACGTCTGCTCGCTGCACATGCCCTGGCCAGAGAAGATGCCGCACGCCGCACCCCACTGGACTTCGCCCTGCTTGCCCGTTGGCAACGCGAAGTCCTCGCTGCGTCAGCGACACCGTTCCGGGTGAGCGACGCCTATGCGAAGGCCGGCCGCGAGCGCTACGGCCTGACCCCCCACACGCAGGCCAACTTCGATTCCTCCCTGCGCGAGACGACCGACCCGGACATCCCGCTGGCGGCCCGCGCATACCTCGATGTGGCGTTCTTTCACCCCTTCACCGATGGCAATGCCCGCGCCGCGCTGTTGACCTTGGTCCATGTTCTGGCCCGGGAAGATGTCGTTCTTCCTGAGGTCGGTCCCCTCCAGACCACCCGCTACGCGGATGACCCGGCCGGCGCCGCCGACCTTGCCGTTCTCATCGGAGTGCTCAACCGCCGTCGATGCTGAGGCGTTCGGGCTGAGAGCGCCGACAACATCCCTCAGCTTGAATGAAGTTGCACCATCTGAAGTAGCTGGTCAGGGAGCTGGTGTGGCGTCGAGGTTCGTCAGGACGAGCAGGACTCGCGTGAACTAGCCATGCCCGTGAAGGAATCAGCGTCATGTGGGCATCGTTCATGCCTGCATGACGACCTTCGTTCTAGTTCCCGGCGGCTGGCGCGGCGGCTGGTACTTCTCCGGCTTGGCCGACCGGCTGCGCACCGCCGGGCACCGGGCGCTGACCGTTACCCCTACCGGTGTTGGCGACCGCGCCCACCTGAACTCTGCCAACGTGAATCTCGACACCCACATCGACGACGTGCTCGCCGTGCTCGCTACCGAGGAGGTGAGCGACGCCGTTCTCGTCGGGCACAGCTACGGCGGCATGGTGATCACAGGTGCCGCCGACCGCGCCCCTTCCGGCGTGGTGCGCCGCCTGGTCTACTCCGACGCCTACGTACCCGAGGACGGGCAGTCCTGTTGGGACCTGACCACCGATGCCTACCGCAGCCTGTTCCTGGACGGCGTGGCGGCGGACGGATACGCGGTCCAGCCGCCGTCCGGCAGCGACCCGCGCGTGACCGCACATCCACTGGCCTCTTTCCTCCAGCGGATCCGGCTGGACGCGGCCGGCCTGCGTGACGTCAAGACCCGGGACTACGTGTACCTGTCCGGGTGGGAAGGTACCCCCTTCGCCGCCGTCCGAGACCGGCTGGCCAACGACTCAACCTGGCGCGTCCACACCCTGGACAGCGGCCACGAGGTCTGGAGGGACGCCCCGCAGGAGTTCTTGGAGATCCTTCTGCTGGGCGAATAGACGCGGCGCAGTGCCCGGACGTCCTTATCTGCCGGGTAGTTCATCTGGCAGCGGTGGCGTCAAGGTTCGCCAACCGAGGAGGGCGCACAGGAGGTGAGTGGCGCGGGCGGGCCGGTGCGGAGTTGGGTGGGAATCCTCCAGTTCTTCAGGTGGGCGAAGCCGTGCCCGACCGAGGCGCGTCCGGTGGTGAGGGCGTGGTCGGCGTCCTTCTCGACGGGGGTGAGCTTGCGGGCCCGGGTGGCCTTGAAGCCGGTGATGACCACGGGTGCATCCGCGTTGTCGTCCAGGCCGATGAAGCCTAGGTCGGCCAGGGCGCCGAGGCCGGTGGCACGCAGGTGGGCCAGGATGTGGTCGCGGCGGGCGGCGGTGATGTTGTGGGTGGGGCCGGGGCGGGCGGCCGAGATCCAGGTCATTCGGCCCCGCTCATCGGTCAGGGCGACGACGTGCAGGCCGTGGCGGTGGTCCGCCGTCCCCAGCGCGTCGTCCCGCGCGGCCTCCCAGTCCATCCCCGGACGCAGCCGCCGCAGATCGAACCAGGGTCAGGTGGCCTTCTGGCGCTGGTGGTGCGGCGCGGTCGCCGTGAGCCGCAGTCATGCGACATCCCGAGGGTCCGGTACCGGGCCGTAGTCTTCGCCGTGGTCTTTGGTGAGCGCGGCCAGCGGTTCGGGGTCGTAGTAGGCCTCGGCGGTGTGCTGCCAGGCGATGAGCAACTGGGCGACGGACGCGCTGTTGCCGAGTGAGTCGGCGGCACGCATGGTGTCGACCAGTTCGACGGCGAAGGCGTGGAGATCGGGCTCCGGCGCGGCACCCTGCTGACGCGGCGACGCACGCAGCCCGCACTCGTGGCTCTCGGGCACTCGACCTGGGAGCCACCTCGCTCGACCGCTCCCGTTCCGGCACCCGGGCTGGGACCCGGCGGGCACCACGTGTGAGACTCAGGGCATGATCCGTACCGCGACCCCCGCCGACATCCCCGTCATCCACCACCTGATTCGGGAGCTCGCCGAGTACGAAAAGGCACTCGACGAGGCCAGGGCGACGAAGGAACAGCTCACCGAGGCCCTGTTCGGCGAGCGCCCGGCCGCCTACGCACACGTGGCCGAGGACGCCGACGGCGAGGTCGTGGGCTTCGCGCTGTGGTTCCTCAACTTCTCCACCTGGCGGGGCGTACACGGCATCTACCTGGAGGACCTGTACGTCCGGCCCGAGGCCCGCGGTGGCGGCCACGGCAAGGCCCTGCTGACGGAACTCGCCCGCGTCTGTGTCGCACGCGGCTACGAGCGCCTGGAATGGTCGGTCCTGAACTGGAACCGCCCCGCGATCGACTTCTACGAGGCACTGGGCGCCCGCCCCCAGGACGAGTGGTCGGTGTACCGGCTCACGGACGAAGCGCTGAACGCACTGGGAGACCAGGGCGGCCGGCCGTAGCCGAGTCCCTTCGGCCGGAACTCGTGAGTAGGTGCCCACGCCCGTGCCAGTGACACGTCGAAGAGTGGCGTCCATCGAAAGAACAGTTGTGGCGTGCAGCCCGGATCACCGCCATACGTCTGTGGCACGATCTGGCAAAACCCAAACTTCAGGAGATGGGTACCCGACGCAAAAGAAGGTGGCCCGCCAGAAATCGGACCCGAATCACCTCTTGCTCCTGGATGAGCAGATCAGAAAAAGCCGGGGTTTCCATTATCATCAGCCGGAAGGGGAATCGCGGAGAGGCTACCGAGCTCCTGGATAAATTGAAGAAGGGGCCTGACATCCAGAGCAGTCAGCCCCTCATCCATAGCTACGAACCAGGAATTGGGGATGACGCGACGATCGGTATGTCGATCGCCAGCACCCAGGATATTCTGTCGGATAAGGAAATCTGGCCAATTTACCAACTGAACTTCCGGCGATATAACGTGGTGGTCGAACTCCGTCGGATTGAAAAGCCAGGCGAGTCGACCGGTGAATCGGACAGTATTCTGCGAGAGATGGCTTTCGTGATCGACAAACAACTCAAGAGTTGATCGACATTTCTACGTGGTCGCCGCGGGGCCCACTACACCATCCCGGGCAAGGCTGATCAGGCACGCAACCGCCAGAAGCTCGGCTCCCGTGGCGGCCGACCGCCACGCTTCTGCCCGCCCCGCTCCCGCGAACGCCACGCGATCGAAATGTGGCATCAACCGCCTCAAGAGAAACCCCGCTGCCCCCACGCGCCACGACAAGCTCGCTGTCCGCTACGAGGCGTCCGGGCCGGTCACGCCCGTCAGCGACTGGATGTGACCAGCACCGTCGCAACGGCCCTCAGACGACGTCGAACTCGTTGCCCTCGGGGTCTTGCATGGCCGCGGCGTAGAGCCCCATGTCCGGCTCGCCCTTGATCCTCAGCAGGGTGGCGCCGGCCTCGACTAGCTGGTCCACCGCGGCCCTGACCCGCCGCGCGCGGACGTCCAGCGGGACGTCACGGCCGCCACCGACCTTGAGGTCGAAGTGCCACCGGTTCTTGGCGGTCTTCGGTTCCGGAACCTGCTGGAACCACACGCGCGGTCCACGACCCACCGGATCGACGATCGACTCCGGAATGTCGCCGGCCCCGGTCGGCAACTCCTTCGCGGGCACCCCCATGGCCTCCCAGTAGGCACGCCACGTGGCATGCCCGTCCGGCGCGGGCTCGGGCACGTAGCCCAGGGCCTGGGCCCAGAACGCCACCATTCTCTGCGGATCGGAGCAATCGATCGTCAGCTGCACTGTCATCTCCACGCCCGGAGCTTCCCAGACAGGTCTGACAGACGATCCACTTTCGATGCATGGCCTGGGCGTCGCGGGGGTGTAGCGGCTGGCGGTCGGCACCCGCCGGTGCGCCTGATCATCGCCGATGAGCAGGCGCGTGCCTGCCACGAGTGCGGGGTGTTCGCCACGCGGGTGAACGGCTCCGCGACGACTCGGCCCCGCGATCTGCCCTACGGCGAGAGCGCACTGGAGTTCCGCTGGCGCAAGCGCCGTTGGAGGCCGGGAGCCCGGTCACGTCCAGCAAGGCCGTGAGGATGAGTCTGCTGCATGGCGATGTCCGGCAGGGCGGGAACCGATTGGCGGCCTGGCCTGTCGTTCCTGCTGCCGATCCGGCCTTTCACTCATAGCTCGGCCTGGTTCCAACGCATCATGTTTTGAAACAGCTCGGCCTGCTCGATCGCGTCGTCCAAAGCGTTGTGCGTATGAGGCCGCGAAGAGAGCAGATGCCGCGGCATCGAGCGCTTCGTTGATTCAATGATCGGCGATGCGGATTTGGCCGCGTAAAAAGTCTTGAGATCCAGACACCGGGAATGCCCAAACGGGGAACCATCAGCGGCGAACTGCATGAAGTACCAGTACATCCACATCCAGTCATAGCCCAGGGGGTAGGCTAGGAAAACTGGAGCGGCAGCCAGTTCATCGGAGACAGTTGCGAGCCAGGCAGCCACAGCATCCATGGCGAGGGTGGGCTCCTGCCCCTCTCGCGCCAGTCGATCCCGATCCAGACCACTGACTGCCAGGGCTTCCGGATCGTATGCGTCACTGATCGGTTTCAGCTCGGCATAGAACGTGCGGTCAACCGGGTCGAGCGTCTGGAACGCGGTGCCGTCGTGAACACCCGCGACTGCCAGACCGAAGCTTGACATCGAGAACGGGCCTGGCACAGGGCCGTCGGCCTCCACGTCAGCCGAAACGTAGAATTCCGCTTTGGTCATTTCCGCTGCTCACTGAAAAGTCTGTGTCGGGGACTGGGCGGTTACCGTCATGCCGGCTGCAGCAGCGGCATCCAGAATATTCCGGCGCAAGGCTTCAGCTTCATCCGAAGGTAGCGAATCCCGCTCGTAGGTGAGCGCAATCATCCAGTCATCGTCGGCGTAACGCCAGAGCGTCAGCTTCACATGACCCTCTTGTTTAGATCTCAACTCTCGCTCGCCGAATTCCTCATCCCAGTCATCATCAAGGCGACCACGCTGGCTCAGCCCCACCTGCTCCCGAAACCTCGAGAGCTGCCCCCCGAGGTGGCCTTTCATCCGGATCCGCAGCTGGTCATTCATTGTCATCGCCTCCCGGGCGGTTGATGATCCAATCGTTCTCACGGAAATGCGTGGAGATTCCACTACCTACGTTCGTCCTATCCAGAGGTCCGGCCGAAAGGAACAACGCTGGCGCGACTTCGCGGCCGAGTTCTCCCTCCCACTGAGTCTTCCAGTCCTGCAGTGCAGGGAATGCCTGTGCGGCAACCTCCTTGTTCACGAAATCGTATTTCGGGTGAATGAGGCTCGGGCTCCGCGTTCCAGGGTCAGTAGCGTCCCATATCTCCTTGGCCTTGTCGACCATGGCGTCAGAGGATAGCTGGACATCATAGTCACTCGGCGGCTCTGGCGTGCCGTTGCCGTCCACCACTCCGAGTATATGCTTGGCGTCGAAGGGAATTCGGGCGGGCCGTTCGGATTCCGCTCTATCACCCATCCATTGCTCCAGCCTGGCTCGCGCTTCAGGCTGTTCGGCCAGGCTCTGATCAGTGGGAAAGTCTTTGTGGGGTCCGGAAAAGAATTGCGCCGACGAGCCCTGCAGTCGAATATCTACCTGCTCTGGATCAATTCCGTCCGTCGCCAGCGCTTCCTTAAGGCTTCCTGTGAATTCCTTGAATTGTTCGGGCGTCATGCCCAGCGGCGCCTCGAACCGCCGCCAGGCTTCCACCTGATTGCCGGAAAGGCCCAGGAACCTCAGGTCTTCGTCCCGTATCTCATAGCCGGTGTCATCGCACGGCCAGCCCCGTAGGCGGTCGCCTGATTCGAGCTTTTCGATCGGAACGCGCCCTGTTTCATCGATAAGTCCGTCGACCTGCGCCTCGCGCATTCTGGCATCCATGGAGTCGACGGACTCTGCCCTCGCTCCCTGCGGAGCCGGTTCCTGGTCGACATCACCAGATTCTGAAGCGCCAGCGGGACTGTCCGGGCCGTGATCTCCTTCCATGGCTTGGCCGAGATCGTCGGCCCAGGAATCGAAGGCCGCGCCGGCGGCCGCCTCGTCCAGGGCATTCGCCGTTTGACCGACGATGTCTGCGCCGACCCCGACCACGGCGACGGCAAGCTCGCCCACACCTTTGGCCACTGCGGCCATGGCCTCTGCCGCTTCATCGGGCGGTGATGCCTGTTCGTCCGTTCCCTCGCCCACGGGCCCTTCGTCAGTGCCTTGGCGTAGTGCGTCGGACTGCTCGGGCATGTCCGACCGCTCGGGCGAAGCGGCTTCGTCCAGTGCCGCCTGCGCAGCGTCGTCCTTCTCTGGGCGCTCGGACTCGTCCGGCGCCTCGGACGGGTCTTCCGTCGGGTCGTCGGGCGGGCCGTCCCCCGGCGCCCGGGTGTCCCTTTCTGAACCTGGTTCGGGCTCCTGTTCGGGCTCTTCCTCGGCCCTTGGGTCAGGTTCGCGTTCGAATGCGTCTTCCGGTGCGGGTACGGGTGTGACTTCGGGTGCGGGTACGGGTATGACTTCCGGTTCCCGGTCGGCTTCAGGTTCCGGCTTGGCTTCCGTGTCCGGTTCGGCTTCCTCCTCGGGCTCGGGCTCCGGCTCCGGGTCCGGCTCCGGCTCCGGCTCCGGCTCCGGGTCCGGCTCCGGCTCCGGCTCCGGCTCCGGCTCCGGCTCCGGCTGAGGCTCGGGCTCGGGCTCGGGCTCGGGCTCGGGCTCGGGCTGAGGCTCCGGCTCCGGCTCCGGGTCTGATTCCGGCTCCGGCTCGGGCTCGGGCTCGGGCTGAGGCTCCGGCTCCGGCTCCGGGTCTGATTCCGGCTCCGGCTCCGGCTCCGGGTCTGATTCCGGCTCCGGCTCCGGCTCGGGCTCGGGCTGAGGCTCCGGGTCCGGGTCTGATTCCGGGTTTGGTTCGGGCTCAGGTTCGAAGGAGTCCGACACGGGTTCTTCGGGAGTGGTGTCCTCCTGGGTGGACGGAGTTTCGGAGGGGTCGTCGAACGCCGCGGCGGTGGGGCGGTCGGGGCCGTCCGGGGGGCCCTGTCCCTCCGACGACGTCTCGGTCTCGGGCTGTTCGGTCTGCGCCTGGGGCTCCTGCATGCCGACGTTGCCGTCCGTCGGCTGCTCGGAGGTGGGGGTGGGGATGCCGCCTGCTTCCGGTTCAGGTTCAGCTTCGGGTTGGGGTTCGGGTTCGGGTTGGGGTTCGGGTTCGGGTTCCGGGTTCTCGGCGTCCGGGTCCTCTTGGAAAGTGTCCTGGGACCCGGTGTCTTCGGCCCCCGCCTCGTCCGGTTCGTCCCCGTCCCGGTACGCGTCGGTCGGCGGCGGTGGGGGCGGTGGAGGGGGCGGAGCGTCGAACGTGCCGCTGAGCTCGCTCATGAACGGGTCTCCCTCCCATCGGCGCACACCATGGCGACACGCACCGCCGTCTCGGCGACCACCGCGCTCAACAGCGGACCGTCCGCACAAGCCAGTTCGAAGGCCCGTGTGACGTGCTCTCTCGTCACGCCACCCGTCACCGCCGCCACCGCGTCGCGCAGGCCACTGCGGTCCACGTCGCCGACCCGGGCGTGAAGCTTCTCCGGTCCGTAGCCGGGGAGGGCGTGGACCTGGAGGCGGTGATCCTCGCCCGAGGTCCCGGTCAGGACCAGACCTCGGGCCGCCCATTGAGCCGCGTGTTCGGGGTAGCTGTGCGGGCCGTCCGGATTCGCCTTGCGCGCTCGCGCGATGGCCGCGATCACGTCCCGGAAGCGGTAGTTGGCGTACGTGTAGCGGCGCCGGTCCCCGGTCGGCGGGTCCGTACCGCGCAGGGCGCAGGACAGCACCGCGTGCAGCCGCTCCGCGAAGTCCGCCGGGTCGACCTCGCCCCGCATCAGGGACTCGCGTGCGCCGACGGCCCGTTCGACCGCGTACACCAGGGTGCACTCCAGGTCACGTTCGGACAGGGCGCTCAGCGAGGAACGGACCACCTCGCTCCGGGGGCGGCCATGCCCATCGCCTGGGCCATCGCGGCCACTTCGGCCCAGATCAGGTGGAGCGGCACCACGGAGCGGTGGTGGGAGTCGTTCATCGTGCGCAAGGTGCACGGCTCGCGACGGCAGGAGGCCCCGCAGAGCGGGCTGCGACTGGTGAGCAGGGGTGGCGCCGTCGACGTGCCCTGCGTGCTCTCGTCGTGTTCACCGTGCGGGATCGCCGTCAGCACCGGCCGGTCCATACCGTCGGCGGCCACCGCGGCGCGTCCCGGCTGCAGGGCGACGACGTTCTCGCTCTGCTCCGGCTGGAGGTTCATGGTGGCGCCCACGGACCGGCGGTCGTCCTCCGCGGGAAGCCTGTGCATGATCTTCAGCGCGCTGTTCTTGATCACGTCGGGCAGGATCTTGCTGGGTATCTGTTCCACGATGACGACGCCCTCGCCGTACGCGCGGATCTCGGCGAGGAGGGAGGCGAAGAGTTCGACGGCCGCGGCCGCGGGACCGTCCTCGACGTTCTTGAGCAGCCGGTGCGCCTCCTCCACCACCAGGACGTGGCGCAGGGGTACGCCTCCCGACCCGTGATGGACCCTCAGGTGCTCAACGAGTCGGATCAGTACGGAGCCGATGAGGAAGGCCTTGTCCTGGTCGTTCGTGATCGATTCCAGTTCGAGGACCACGTTGCCGGCCAACAGGCCCGCGATGTCCAGCGGATGGCCGCCCTCGAAGAACCGGCCCGGCGCGCCCTCCCGCAGCGAACCCATGCGGACGTCGACGAATCCTCGGACGTCCGCGGTGACTTCCCTGCCGTATCCGATCATCTCCACGACCTGCTGGGCGGTCGATTGGAGATCGCCCAGAGTGGGGTAGACCGCCGCACGAGGCTTGTCCGGCTCGTCGAGCAGGTATTTCGGCTTGTGGGCCGGGCGCGGCTCGCCGGTGACCAGGTCCCACCCTGCTGCCGTATAACACTGGGACAGGGCCCGGGCCAACACCTGCGGGAACGGCTCGTGACCCTCGAACGCCGCCAGGAAGAGGGCCCGTACGAGGTCCACGTGGCTCTGGAGCGGGAATCCGGGTTCCGGCTCCAGCGGGTTGAGCGAAGCAGGCGGGACGTCCACGTCCCCGGGCCGGATCACGGTGACCCGGCGCGCCGCCTCTGTTCCGCCCGCCGAGGCGAGGCGTCCGGCCATGCGCGCGTACTCGGCCTTCGCCGGCTCGACCGCCAGCCAGGGGACCGGCCGCTCGTGCGTGGCCAGAGCGGTGAGCAGGCTCCGCACTGTCTGGGACTTGCCCGACCCGGTGGCCCCGCAGACGAAGGCGTGCCGGTTCAGGGTCGAGCGCGACACGTGCAGCCGGCCCGCGGCGGACAGTGATTCGTCCAGGATGTCACCGATCAGGAAACCATCGGCGGCCGCGGCCTCGCCAGGGTCGTCGGCGGTGACGTCGAAGCGGTTCGGGGCGACCGTACGGATGCCGGGCAGTTCGCGCTCCGGCGGCCTGGCGAGCGCCGCGACCAGTTCCGCGGTGGCGATGAAAGGAGTGGCTCCCGGCAGTCCGGGTCCGGTGGTGGCGGGAGTGGACACGGCCAGCGCGTCCGCCAGGGACAAGGGACGCCGGGCGGGTACGAGAACGTACGGCAGTTCGTCCAGGTCACCCGCACCGCACAGCAGCGCCGCCGAGGCGAATGCGGACTCGGGCCGCTCGGCCCCGACCAGTACGCGCACGTTCCACACCCCGGTGGTGAGCGCCCGCGTCAGCTCACGATAACGGTCCTCGACCCGTTCTGCCGCCACACGGTCGGCCTCGGAGTTCTCCCGCTGGCGCAGCCGGGGCAGCTGCACGGCCAGCGCGGCACGCTCCCGCTCCAGCCGCTCGTACGGGACGGGCTCGGCCAGCACCAGCCAGGCGAAGGCTTCCGGGAGGTGGGCCACGGCGTCGTCGAAGGAGCCGCGGCGCTCCGTCGGCAGGGCGCGCCCGTCCTCGCCCATCCGCAAGGCGTCGTGGGATCCGAGGCAGGGCAGCCAGCACGGCATCCGCTCCAGCAGCGTGGCAGCCTCACCCGCCGGGATGCCGCGGGCGGTCGCCCCCGGCGGATAGCTCAGGGGATGCTCGCCTTCCGCGCGCGGCTTCTGCCCGGCGGGCGGGAAGTACGGGGCTCCGCCCACGAGGAAGTGCATCGGCTGGTGGGGGGCCGGGCGGACCCACGCCGCGGCGAACCCCACCGGGGACCCTTCGTGCGGGTTCTCTGCCCTGAGGTGGCCGAGTACGGCGTGGGCCGCCGTCACGGCGGCGGTGAGCTGCGCGGCGGTACGGTCCTCGGCGCGCGGGTCCTCCGGGCGACGGGGCACGGTGAGCAGTCGGTGGAATCGGTACGCGGCGAGCCCCGCGGATCGGGGCGGGGCGCCGAGCTCCTCGGTCACGTCAGGCTCGAGCGCGGTCGGGTCGCCACCCGGGGCAGGAAGTTGATCCCCGGATTGCAGTCCCCGAACACGACACGGCGGCCGCCCGGGCCGGCCTCGACGAGAACCAGTCCGGTCACCGGAAGGGCCTGGAGCTGTGTGGGCTCGATGGTGAACTCGTAGACGCGGGTCAGGTTTTCGCCGGTCGTCGTCGAGCGGGCGGTCGAGGTGTTCGTCGAGTCCTGCCAGCTCCGGGACAGCGAGGTGGAATAGGAGCGCGAACTTCCCCAGCTGCTACCGGACGTCCAGCCCCCGCCCCGGTTGAAGCCCTCGGTGTCCGACATGCCTCGCTGGTAGCCGTAGCTGGTGCCGCTCCCCTCGGTGAGGGTCTCCCCGACCTGCCGGGTCATCTGGTTCACGAGGAACTTGTGTTCCTGCCCGATGAATTGAGCGGCCGCCTTGGCCTCCTCGCCGTTACCCATGCGCATGAAAACCGTCGCGCTGTCGGATCCGCCGGCGACCTGGACGGCAGCCTCCCGCAGGTGTTCCAGGAGGAAGACCAGCCGCACTCCCGCGGCACGTGCCTGGCGCGCCATGGTTTCGAGGGCTTCCCGACCCAGGTGGTCCGCCCCGGCGACGACGAGCATGCCCGAGCCGGGGGTGACGGCGCGCTTGCGCAGGGTGTGGAGCAGTTGGAAGAAGACGAAGCGGTCCGTCAGGTCCTTGCGGCGCTGGACCAGGTCCTCGGTGGTGATGACGGTCATGCCGCCGGGCCGCCACCAGCCCGACGCGAGGGCGCCAGGGCTGGCCGCCGCCTCCGCCTTCGTGAGCAGCTCCGTCTGGGCCCGCACGTAGCGGAGCTCGTTCTGGACGCGTTCTCCCTGGCCCAGCAAGTCGACCGCCTGGGTGATCGAGTCCACCTCGGACAGGCTGAGCGCGCCCGGCCCCTTGGTGTCCACGTCGTACACGCGGAGCAGGACGCGCAGTCCGGCGGCGAGGCGGGCGAAGGTCACCGGGCCTTCCAACAGATCCGCCACGGTCTGGACCACGTCCACGTCGATGGTGTGGAGGTCGATGTCCGCGCCGGGCGGGCGCATGGACCCCAGCGCTTCGGCCAAGGCCTCAGCCAGTTCCTCGGAGGTGAACTCCTCGCGCAGGTCCTGACCGAGCAGGGCCCCCGGCATGGGTACGTGAGTTACGGCGATCCCGCGCCGGGCGGCGAGGCTGGCCAGTTCCAGGGCCACCGCCTGCTGACTGAGGTCGAAGACCACCACCGACTGGCCGCCGCCGAGGAGCGGACCGCCGAGCGTGGCGAGCAGACTCGCCCAGCCGTTGCCCGTGCCGCCGAAGACGTCGATCCTGCTGGGCTTGGAGGTGAGCGAGATCGGGAACCAGATGTCCAGCGTCTCGTTGTGCCGAAGGTGCTCAGCGTTGTGGGCGGCGAGCCCGCGCTGCCAGGCGTTCGTGCGCGCCTCGTAATCACTCCGGGCCTTCTCCCTCGCGGAGGCCAGCCTGCGTTCGGCGGCCCGCAGCCTGGCCTGGGGCGAGGTCATGGCAAAGGCGACGATGACGAGTATGACGACGAGGATCGCGACCTGCGCCCCGCCGACCGCGAGCGCCACGACGCCCACAACCAGCGTCGCGCAGCCGGAGCCAGCGGTCTTCTTGCCGTCCATGGCCCGCTCCTGGGCGGAGCGCACCTCGGCGTCGGAAGGGTCCGTGTACACGGGCGGGTTGCCGGCATCGCGGTGTGCCGGGGGCGCGGGAGGCTGGACGAACTCCCAGCCCCAGCGCTCATCCCCGGAGAAGACGCGCAGCGCCAACTCCGCGCCTGCTGCGTCCTCCTCCCTGCCTCCCGGCCCGCCCTCTTCCCCGAGCTCAATTCCACCTTCGGCAGCGCTCATCACAACCCCCGTTGAATGTCGGAGTATCGTGCCCGCCGCGGGGGTGCCTGTCAGCGCTCGGATCCGGGGTCGAGCGCTGTTTGACTCAAACCGAGCCGCAAATGGCGGCCCAACCTGAGGTCGAGGCCGGTGCGGCCCTGGCTGATCAGGTAGTCGGACAGGCGCATGGGGAAGACGAAGCAGCATCGCCCTGCGCGCCGATACTCTCCGTCCCGCCCACCGGGTCACCCGGCAGCTCACCCTCGACGCCGACGACGACGAACCCCTTGCGATCCTCACCGAGCAGCGGCTGTCCCAAGCCGGTACACCGGCCTCGCCCTTTACCAGATCCTCGACACCATCCAGGACCTGCTGAACTGCTGGGCCGGCACCTGCACCACCTGCCATCGGCCGTTGCCCCCGCTGTGGACCAGACACCAACCAACGAGATCCCCAACGACCTAACGGAGTACTACTAGAAGATGCCCTTGTAGCCCTGCCAGCCGGTGGCGATCTTCACGCGCGCCCCGAACGATCCCTTGCCGTCGCCGCTGTTGCGGTACAGATTGCCCGTCGTGTCCCGCTCGACGAGGTCGCTCTTCCCGTCGCCGTTGATGTCTCCGACGCCGACGATGACGTTGTACGACGCGCCCCAGTTCGAGAAGACCCTCACGCGGTCCTTCAACAGGCCCGTCCCCGTGCCGTTGTAGCGGTACAGGGTGCCGGCCTTGTCCCGGGCCAGCACATCGCCGTAGCCGTCGCCGTCGAGGTCTCCTGCGCCCACGATCTTCGTGTAGCCGGTCCAGGCCGTACGGATCTTCTTGCCCGCCGCGAGCGAGCCGTCGCTCCGCGCGGCGAACAGGTAGATGTCACCGGTGGACTTCTTGCGGGCGAGCAGGTCGGGGCGGCTGTCGCCGGTCAGGTCACCCGGTGCGGTGAGATTGTCATAAGCGTTCCAGCCGGTGCCGAGCGAGGTGTAGGGCGTGCTCGTCTTGAGGGCGCCGCACCCCGGGCGGTAGCCGCGCAGTTCCCCGCTGCCGAGCCGGACCAGCACGTTGTTGCACTGGTCGTCGCCGGTCCCGAACGGCACCGCTACGGCGGAGGTCGGCCAACCGCCGGCGGAGGTCTTGCCGGAGAAGGTGCCCGTGCCCGTGCTCTGCTGGAATGTGAAGGCGCCGGCGGAGTTGAGGGTGAGCAGATCGCCGCCGCGGTCGCGGGCCACGAAGTCGTGGTACGCCGCCTGGCCGCCGGTGATCTTCACCGAACCGGACTTCGTCACCTCCGGTCCCTGCCCGTCCGTGGGCCAGGCGGTGAGGGTCCAGGCGTAGGTGGCGTCCGGGGCGCCGACGCCCGTCACGCCGGTCCAGCCGTCCCAGCTTGGCGTGATCTGCCCGCGCGCCTCGCCGCCCGTGAGCGTACGCACCGTCTTCCCGGTCGTCCGGTTCTTGATCGTGAGCTGCCAGGAACCGACGGGCTTGGAGATCCACCAGCGGGGCTTCCACGCGGGTCCGTCCAACGCGACGTATGCGCTCGCCGGCACCGACGAGTCCGTCACGCCGAGCGCCCCGGTGGCGATGCCCGTGGGGACGACGTGCACGTTCTCGTCCGCGTCGACGTACGCGACGTGACCGCCGTACGCGTCGACCGTCCAATCCATACCGGCAGTCGTACCGCGCGCCGTGCCCAGTACGTGGGTCACCGGCGTCGTGGACGTGACGTCCGTGAGGGTGACCTGCCGGTCGGCGCCGACCCGTACGACGAAGCCGTCGCCGAGCAGCCCCGGCGCCGAGCCGGTGGGCAGAGCGCGCACCTTCCCGTCGGCCAGGCTCACCAGGATGGCGGTGTCCCCGCCGGCGCCGCACTCCACGTACACGTACCGGCCCGTGGCCTGCACGGACGACGGGGTGCACGAGGTGCCCACGGACAGCGTCCGGCTCACCGTGCCGGTACGTACGTCGGTGGCCGTGATCTTGCCCGCCCCCGCCGACTGCCACAGGGTGGCGCCCCACAGCACCCCCGGCGCGGCCGAGACGGTGCGCACCACGGCACCCGAGTCGAGGTCGCGCACCACGGTCGCGGTGGCGGTGCGATAGGCGACGTAACGTCCGGAGACACTCTCGATGGTCAGGTCGGTCAGGCCCGTGGCGATCGTTGTGCCCGGGGTCGGATGCGTCTCGTCGACGAGACGCAGGACGGCCTTCCCCTCGACCACGGCCGGATAGAGCACGCGACCGTCGCCGGTCGGATACAGAGGACAGCCGCTCGCGCCGCACAAGTCGGCGGTGCCGAGGTTCTCCTTCTTCACGACCGCGGGTGTGCCGGACGCCACCAGCTGCCGCTCGTGATAGGCCGTCAGGTTGTCGGTGTAGGTGTCCGCGGTGTCGAGGCGGCCCTGGAAGAGGGCGAGCGAGCTGGTGCGCGAGGGTACCCAGGGGATGTCCAGCACCGCGCTGCGCCGCAGGTCGCCGTCAGGGGATTCGGAGAAGCGGTGCACCCCGTGTTCGCCGTTCAGTTCACCGCTCACGAGGAGATCGCCGTCCGGGCCGGGGACGAAGTTGGCGGAGGCCTCCCCGCCGTGGTCCAAGGGCTTGGTCACGGCCCCGTCGGACGACACGACGGAGACGGTCAGGTTCGCGTCCGTGGTCATTCGTAGGACCCGGGAGCCGACAAGACGAAACACGCTGCTGTTCGGTGCGGACGGGTTCGGCACGCTCCACGGCGTGGCCTGCGGGTCGTCGCGCGACACGATCCGCTCGGCGCCGGCCGAGGAGTCGTACCAGGCGACGGCCTGAGGGGTGATCTGCAGGCTCATCATGTAGCTCTGGGGCACGGGCAGCACGCTCATCCGGGCTGTCGACAGGTCCACCAGGCCGACGCCGTCACCGGTGGCCGACCGGTAGCGCACGACGACACCGTTTCCGTCACCGGCGTCCGGGAGATAAGACACTCCGCAGATCGCGCCACTGGGCACGTCCGTCACCGGGCGGTCGTTGAGCGAGCCGTCCGACGTGAGACGGAAGAGATGGCACTCGCCGTTCGCGACGCCGAGGACGGTGTCGCCCTGCACGGAACGGAGGCTGAAGCCCTCCGGCAGCTGGAGGGTGCGCCTCGCGCCGTCGGCCGGGTCGATCAGCACGACGCCGTTCGTGCCGGTCTGATAGGCGATCGTGTCGGCGTGGGTGTCGAAGATCCGTCCCGCACTGCCGTCCGCCGGGATATCCGGTGTCATCGACTCGCCGGTCGCGTAGTCGGTCCACCGCCATCCCCGGCCGTATGTGTGGTGCAGGAATCCGGTCTGCCCCGCGGAGTAGAGGTACTCGGGCAGGACCGACTTGCCGTACGGCGCCATCACCACCTCGTCGGCCGCCGGCACCGGCTCGGCCGACGCCGCAGGACTCATCGTCCCCACGACAGCCGCGGTCGCCACGACGGCGAACCCCACGCGGCGCGATATCGGATGGGAACATGACAAATCTTGACCGGTCAAAACGGCCCCTCCCCGAGAGTGTGAAAGGGAAGCGCACCCGTCCGACTCCCCAGCCCCGGTGCCGCGATCCCCTGAGTCGGCTGATCTTACAGCCCCATCTCAGGGCGAGCGGCAAAGCGCCGACGCCAACAGGGCCGCTCCCGGCCGAGGGGAAGGCCGGCGATCTCCGCCGGCCGGCGTTCGTCCGCCGGTACCGGCTCGACCGGGCCGTCCCGGGACTGACGCCGAACTGACCGACCAGACCGTGGCCGCCTACGTCGCCAAGTACGCAACCAAGTCAGCCGATGCCTCCGACACCTTGCCCGCACCCTGTTCTGCCGCCCCTGCCAGGGGACGCGGCACCACCCTCCTGGCCCGCGGCACCCCGCTCCCCTGCGCCACGTGCGACGGAACCGGACAGGCCCGGCCCCTGCCCCCGTCTCGGCGTCTCCCGGCACGCGCGGCGGATGATCCGCGCCTGCTGGGAGCTGGGCAGGCTGCCGGATTTCGCCGCCCTCAAGCTCTGGGAGTGGGCACACATGCCCGGCTTCCGGGGCCACTTCTCCACCAAGTCCCGCTCCTGCTCGACCACCCTCGGTGTGCTGCGCGGAGCACGCCGCGCCTGGCGCACCGCACGCTGGTCTGCCCAAGCCCGACCCGGACACCGCCCTCGTCACCGGGCACTGGGCCCACCCCGGCACCGGCTACAGCCCCGGCGCCGCACTCCTCCCCGCCGCCGTCTGGCACCGCAGAGAACTCGCATGGCAGTTCATCGCAGAAGAGGGCTGCGGATGACCACGCATGCCCCCGCCGCGCCCCACCAGAGACCGAGCACACCTTCATCCGCACCCACCTCGAACAGGAAGCTGCCTGACGCCCACGCCTCGCGACACTCCCGCCCCCGCCACGGCGGCGATCTGCCCAAGGCCGTCGACGCGGCCCTGGCGAAGGTCAGCGGCACCGCGACCTCCGCCGACCTCGAACACAACCACGGCACCCCTGCCTGGCACATCGACGTGACGGACTCCAAGGGCAAGAACCACGAGGTCACGGTCGACGCGACCACCGGCAAGGTCACCGCCACGAAGACCGACCAGAACAACGACCACGACTCCAACCACTAGCCGGATGCCGTCCGGCGTCCGTCAGCGGCGCCCTCACGAACGCGCCGCCCGGACAGCCACCTCCTCACGCTCCTCGCATGCACCAGCAGGCCGTATATGAGGCCGGCGGTGACGAAGGCGAGGGCGGCGGCGCCGAGCGCTGAAGAGCAGGGCAGTGGCCACGGTGGTGTGACGGGAGAGAACAGAGAAGCCCGTCTCCTGGACGACGGCGGTGGCCAACAGCACCGACAGCGCCCCGGCCCCGCCGGTCACGACCACCGGCCGCCACGTACCGGGGAGGTTTGGCTGAGAGCGACATATTTGTGCGCCTCTGGGACTGGCTCGCCGCTACCCTCGGGCCCTCGTACGGCACGCAGGTGGAGGAGAGCCGTGAGGTATTCGGTCAACGTGGACGTGGCACTACGCCGTGGCGAGCAGTGGCTGCTGATCGTACGCGGACTGGGCGAGGAGCACGCGGCGGGGGCGCTGTCCCTGGTTGGCGGGACGGTTGACGCGGAGACACCCGGCGGGGACGTGCTCATCGACACCGCCCGCCGGGAGGTCCTGGAGGAGATCGGCGTGGAGCTGGACGGCGTCCGGCTCTCCTACGCGGAGAGCACCTTCTTCTCCGCGGAAACCGGCAGCCCGGTCATCAATGTGGTGCTCGCCGGTGAACTCCCCGACGGAGCGGAGCCAGTGATCGCATCTCCGGAGGAGGTGGCGGACATCCGCTGGGAGTCGCTGCCCGCCCTGGAGCTGGACGCCGAGTGTCCGCCGTGGACGCTGCGCAGCGTGCAGCAGGCCAAGGCGGCACTCGACGGGGTGAACGCGGCCGCTTAGGGCACGCAGTCCACCCCGTTCACGCGGGGCAGGATCTGAAGGTCGACACCGACCTCCACCAGCTCCGGGTGCTACGAGGGTGACGCGCAGATGCTCGAACCAGTTGCTTCGACCGATCCGAATCGCCAGCTCATCCGTCCGAACGGTGATCGATGGTTACGCGACAGCGTTGAAAGGCATCGAAACCAGCGATCCGGAAGAGACACGCATAGCCATGCCGAAGTGTGGTGATGAAACCTTCGCGACCAGCTACACCATCACCGACCAACCACTCGACGGCTGGAACGGCGATCACGTCGAGATCCGGGCCCGGGTGGGAGCGGTCTACATCGACATGGACTACGGCCCGATCGGCGACGGCCCCTACAGGCTCGCCTTCCTGCAGCGGGCCCAGGAACTCATGTAACTCGTCTGTGATCGGGCTGCCGCTTCCCAGAGCCTGCCCTGAACGCCTCCAGTACCTCGCATGGGCCAAGAACCGGTTCGGGGCGTTGCCGGGCCGGCGCGGTGCTCGCTCCGGGGGTCCGATGGCCCTCTGCCGCCTCATCACGAAGCGGCGGCCGATGGTCTGGTGAAGCAGCAGAGCGGGCGGCGCGCGTGGCAGATGGTCGCCGCGTCGACATGAGGAAGTGAAGATCACCGACGGTGCTCCGTGACAACAAGCCTGCCTATGTGACACCTATCGTGCTTCGGCTCAGGGGATTCGGGCTCGCGGGCTGTTCGGGGCACGGCTCTCCCATGCGTCTCCGAGCCGCCGGAGTCATCGTCCTCCTTTACGCACAGCCCGTGAGCCGTATCGTCCGGCTCAGCGTCGACGACGTGATCCGCGACGGCGACCCCGTGCTTCTACGGCTCGACGAGCCAGCCTCGCCCGTTCCTGCACCGGTCGCCGCGCTGCTGCTGGAGCACATCGCAAACCGCGAAGACCGGGCGGGCAAGCCGTTTCGCCCCGACCACCTGTCTGCGTTCTTGAACGATGTCGGGGGCCCGGCCGCCGCTGCCTCCGCCGTGCTGCCATCCGACAGCGACTCCTCGAACTGCCGGGCCCCGTCGTTGAGGACGCCCTCGGCTACCACTACAAGACCACCAGCCGCCTCATCAGAGAGACAGGCGGGTTATGGAGCCAATACTCCCCAGGAGATCACGCAAGGTCACCAACAGGCTGGCTTCCTCGATGACCGGCGACAGCCGATCAGAGCCTGTGAACAAACCTCGTCGGCAAGCAGCGGCGCCAGGGGCAGAACACCGGCCCGACCAGGCTCGACGATCACTACAGTCCAGGCTCATGACGACGGTTACAACGCGCACGATCGAATACGCGGCCGACGGCCTGACGATGATCGGGCACCTCGCGCTCCCGGCCGGTGTCGACCGCCGGCCCGCGGTCCTGGTCGGGCCGGAGGGGATGGGGCTCAGCGACGTCGAGCGCCGCCGGGCCGATGCACTCGCCGAACTGGGATACGTGGCCCTGGCCTTCGATCTCCACGGCGGACGCTACTTGGGCAACCCTGAGGAGATGCTGGCCCGTTGCATGCCGCTGCTCGCCGACCCCGACCGGATGCGAGGCATCGGCCACGCGGCGCTCGACGTGCTCCGCGCAGAGCCGCGGACCGACCCCGACCGGATCGCCGCCGTCGGCTACGGCACCGGAGGCGTGATCGCGCTGGAACTCGGGCGCGACGGCGTCAACCTGCGTGCGATCGCGACAATCAACGGACTGGCCACGGGCCGACCAGACGAGACGGCGCGCATTCACTGCCCGGTGTGGGCCGGGGTCGGGTCGGAAGACCCGATCATGCCGCCCGCGCAACGGGACGCATTCACCGCCGAGATGCAGGCTGCGGGCGTTGACTGGCGCCTCGTGGTCTACGGCGGTGCCTTGCACGCCTTCCATCACCCACCGGTCGACCACGTCGTGCTCCCCGGCGTCGGCTACCACCCGCAGCACGCGCAGCGAGCTTGGCGGGACGTCGTCGACCTGCTCGCCGAGCGCCTGCCCATAACGGAGTGATCTGGTCGGCAACCACTATCCCGGACCGCAGACCAATCCGGTCGACCGGGGATTTTCGGCAACCCGCGAGCGTGCGTGCCGGACGCCGCTGCGCGCGCAGATGATCGACGCGTCGCCGGGGCGCGGTGAAGTCGTAGCCGGCGAAGACAGGCTGTTCACGGCAGCCAGGACAGATGCGCTTCCGGATCGGCCACGCACTGCCTTGGAAAGAGAGCCGGCACGCGACGCACACGTGGTGTTGGAGGGCGCCGTTGAACGCGTGGTGGCACATGGCCCGACGGGGTCCGCATCGTCCGCGGGGGCCCCAACCGGACTCCTGGTCCTCGATCGTCCCCCGGTTTCAGGCGACCTCCATCGGACGACCTGCTGGTACCGCTCATGTGCCCAGACGCGCGGACACTTCTGATGCCAGATGCCCCGGAGTTCTCCGGGGCATCTGCTGGTGGACTCGACGGTACGTTGTGCGGTCAGCCCACGGTGTTGACTGTGTAGTCGCCGAGGAGATCAGTGTCGACGTCGATGGCGGTGGAACCGGCGTTGTACAGGTCGATCTCACCGTCCGTGCCCACCTTGACCAGCGCGGCGCCGGCGGCGGGGTGTCCGCTGGTGTAGTCGGCCGTGTGCACGTCCGGTCGGGTGGTGCCGTCGGCGTAGGCGACCAGGTAGCCGCTGCCGGTCGGCGAGGGCACCGTGAGATTGACGTCGACCGCGCTCACTCCGTTCGCCGGTACCCCGTGGGCGCCGGTGACTTTGAGTTTGAGCGTGGCGTGAGCGCCGAGCTTGGCGATCTTCCCGCCGGTCCCCGTACGGGTGTTGAGGATCCGTACCGGGCTGACCGGCTGGAACGTCGTCCCGGTCGCGGTGGGGCCGTACCAGCCGACCACGTCCGCGATGAGGTGCGCCGAGGACTTGCTGTTGTTGCGCAGTATGACCTTGCCGTTGATCAGCGAGGCCATGGGGACGACGATTTGGGCGGAGGCGGTCTGTCCCGTGACCCAGTACGGGCCGCTCACACCGGAGTTGACGGTGCTGTCGGGGGATACGGTGAGGCTGCCGGAGCCCTTGGTGGTGGTCGCCACCACGTCGAGTACCACGGCGTCGGCGCCGGCCGGGACGCCGTGGGCGCCTGAGACGGTCAGGGTGACCGAGCGACCGCCGGCGACTACACCGGTGTGGCCGCCGGTGCCGCTGCGGGTGTCGAGCAGGCGGACCGGTGTGGCGGGATGGTAGGTACGGCCGAACTGCGCGTGCGACTGGAGGCCGAGCGTGGCGACGTTGACGGTCACCGGGCCGGAGCTGCTGTTGTAGAGGTCGATCGCACCGGTGGGAGCAACCTTCACCGTCGCCTCGTTGCTGACTGTCCGGCCGGCTCCGAAACTGACGGTCGAGGTGCCCGGCCGGGTGGTGCCGTCGGTGTAGAGAGTGAGGGTGCCGCTCGCCTTGGCACCGCTGGTGACGATCCGCAGGCGCGCCGCGTCGACGCCGTCGGAGTCGGCGTGCACGGTGGCCGCGGAGAGCTTCAGCACCCCGTGGGCGGGGATCGTCCTCTCGGCGTCGTATTGAGCAGCGACGGGCAGGAAGGCGTCTGCGGCGTGCACGGTCACCCTGGCGGTGGTGGTGCGGCCGAGCAGGTCGGTCTGCGTCAGTGTGGCGGTGTACGAGCCCGCTGCCGGATACTGGTGCTCGATCTTCTGGGGGCCGTCGGCCAGGTTCTCCTGGTCGCCGTCACCGAACGTCAGGACCCGGTAGGCGACTTCCCAGGCGTTCGCCGGTTGCGGAACGGTGAACAGCGCGTCCCCGGCGTCGACCTCCCCGTCGGCAGTGGTGACCAGGGAGCCGGACAGCGAGGTGGCCGGCGCCGCGGTCGTACCCGCGTCGACGGCCGGGGACCGGACGGTGCGGCTCGACCCGTCGACGTCGGTCACCGTGACGGCCGGGCCATACACGCCCGGCGTGGTGTAGGTGTGCGTGATCGGCGCGCCCGGTGCCTGGGTGACCGGAGCGCTGCCGTCACCGAAGTCGACCGAGTACGTCGCGATGGGCTTGCCCCACGAAGTGGTGGCGTCGTCGGTCTTCACCGAGGTGACGAACGGCGCGACGCCCCTCGACGGCGACGGCATGTCGTCGCTGGGGACGGTGATGGAGTCTTGCCGTTCGATGGCGCCTCGGTCGGGGCGGGCCGTCGGGCTGGTGCCGCTGTCGGCGACGAGCGGATCGTCCACGAGCGGGGCGCCATCGACGTCGGTGGTCAGCTCGCCCGGTGCGTGGGCATCGGCGGAGTCGATGAGCGCCGAGTGCTCGGGCGGCGCAGTGGTGGAGGGCAGGTTGAGCCCGTCGATGTCGTGCGCGCCCTGGCCGGTCGCGTCGTGCAGCGACACGGCGGTGGTGTAGGGGGCGTCGGCCCACGCGTACTCGGGGCGCGGCCGGACGGAGGTACCGGAACCGTTCGCCGCCGCGTTGTAGTCGCTGGTGACCTGGTCCGCGGATTCGGCGGACACGAAGTAGAGCGGAGCCGTGGGTGCCGGGCAGCTGTCGGTCTGCTTCGCCGGGGCGGAGGCGACCACGTTGTTCTCCACGGTCCCGGAGCTCGCGCCGTCCAGCGAGATTCCGGTGGCGCAGGGAGCGGTGACCGTGTTGCTGGTCACGGCCGCGCCGGAGGTCCCCGTCATCACGATCCCACCTTGCCGCGGGGTGGTCACCACGTTGGTGGTCACGGTGACCTGCGAGGCTCCCGGCTGCGCTCGCACGCCGTATGCGTACCCGTCCGGGATCCAGTTGCGCGACACGGTCACGCCCGAGGAGGCGCCGTCCACGCCGATCGCGGTGCCGGTGCCGCCGGTCGACGGCGCCGGGCGACGGAAGGCCAACCGCTCGAGCGTGATGCCCGTGGAGCCAGTCACCGCTACCGCGTCCGCGCCCGGGTATCCGATCCCCAGCGACTGGATGCGTACGTCGTGCACCGCCTTGAGCGTCAGCGCGGGAGCGGAACCCTTCGGCGTGAGGACCGGCGGCGAGCCGCTGGGGGCGAGGGCGGCGCCGGTGAACGTGATCGGGGCGTCCTCGGTGCCGGATCGGGTCAGGGTCACGGACTCGACGTAGGGCAGATCGTCGGGCGACTCGAGACGAACCGTCTGCCCGGGCAACACCACGTCCGCCGCCGCCTGCACCGTGCAGAAGGGCATGCTCGCCGAGCCCGTTCCCGTGTCGCTGCAGGCTCCGTCGTGATTCACATACAGCGTCCCGGCCGGGCTCGGGTCCGCCGCCGCCTCACCGGTTCCCCAGCAGCTCACCACCCCGGCCACCACGAGAACGGCCACGGACACACTGGATGCGGGGCGAGGTCTTCGCATATGAGCTCCAAGGAGGATCGGCGGTGCGGATGACGGCGCCGGGGGCCTGGTGCGCGGGTCATCGACCCACAACCCGTGTGGCGATGATGTGGTGGGGGCGAGCACCCAGTCGCAAGCACGCTGCAGGTCCCGGACGGTTCCGCTCAGCAGCTACACGTACCCTTCATGATCTCAGCCCCACCCCAAAGGAACAGCCACGATCCGACCTGGCCTTCCCCAAGTCGCCAGCCTTTCCTGGGCAATTGCACGGGCAGCCGAAGACGCGACCGAGCAGCTGGGGCCGTGCACCTCCCGCATGCTGCCGTCCGCTCCCGCCTGCTCACCACCGGGGCGGGGCAGTTCGAGGCCCAAGACCTGAACGTCTTCGAGTCCGAAGCGCACGAGGTGCCGGCGCACGTGTCGCAGAGCGGCTCGGTCCCGCCGTGCTCGCCGGTCGCCACGATGGCCCGGATTCCCATGTTCGTGCCCAGGGCGAACAGGGCCAGGAGTAGGCGTCGTTGCAGGACGGCGCGGTCGATGTTGGGAACCCGAGGGTCCGGCGTCCCGATTCCCGGGTGCGGCCCCTTGGGTTGGTTGTGAACCCGCGCCAGGGGTGCGTCCCGTCCGGAATCGGTCTCACGCTTCGTCGCGGTGCATGAGGTGGCCGTCGGCCAGCCGCCAGTAGCGTTGGTGGTCAGTCAGTTGCCAGGTCTCGTCGGCAGCGATCGCCTGCCTGATCCATTCGTGGAGTTGTGGGAGGGCCTGCGCTCGTAGAACAGCGCGGGTGGCCGCACGTTCAGTGGCGTCGACGGGGTGGATGTCTATGCGGAAGCCGACCATGTCCGGATGGATGCCGCGGCCGTAGTTGCGGCGGTTCGGAGCGGTCCATGCTGCTCCCAGGACGATGGTCCCGCTGTCATGTCCGGTGAGGAACGCCAGGTCCGTGACTCGGGTCATGTAGGGGCCGAGGCATTCGTTGATGTCGGTGGCGGTCAGTGGCCAGGCACGGTGCCGGGGCAGTCTTCGATTTCGTGCGGACATGGCAAGCAGAATGGCAGAACGTCACTGTCGAATCTCAAGCATTTGATCGGCGACCCGCTCCAGCAATGGCCGCGCGGAGTCCGCGTAGGCTCGTGGTATTGGCGGTCTGGTTGTTGATCAGCAGGTGGAGGTTCGCGGTGGTCGGCCACCGGCGGCACCGGTGCTCCAGTCAGTCCAGCAGCAGCTGCAAGGTAGATCGTCTAGGAGCTGTCCGGCCGATCACGGTCGTAGGCGGTCCGGCATGATGCCCGGGTGAGCATCATCGTCGAGTTCTTCGCGGCTCCGGATGACGCGTCAGCGGCTCTGGTTCTTCAGACCGGGCCGCGACGCGCATTTGAGTCGCTCTCCTTCGGCAACTTCGATCCTGAAGAAGCTGTGGTCGAGTGGGAGTGCCTTCTTGCCGGCGGCAGCTTTGAGGACCTTGTCGAAGCCGGTAAGCCTCGTCTCGTTGCTGGTCATGATGATGACGGGTGCGTCGTCTTGGCGGTCTCGCCTCGCCTGTCCGCAGCGCTCGCCGAGGCCGAGTGGTCCGAGTTGAAGGACGTCGCGGTCTCATGGACCGCGCAGCGTGCGGAGGACGGCGAGGTCATCGACACGGAGAACGCCTCCGTGATCCTGGGTGAGCTGGCTGCTCTCGTAAGAAGCGCCCGGCACCAGGGCCAAGGCGTCTACTGCTGGGTCGCGTAGGAATTCACGTTCGGAGCCAGATCGCCACGGACGCTGCGGTGGCGGTGCCGAGGAAGACGTAGCCGCGCTTGTCGTAGCGAGTCGCGACCGCCCGGGACTGTTTCAGACGGTTGATCGCCCGTTCGGCGGTGTTGCGCTTCTTGTGGCGGTCCTCGTCGAACCCAGGTGGCCGTCCGCCGCGTGACCCTTTCCGCAGGCGGGCGGTTTGGCTGTCGGTCTTCTCCGGGATCGCGTGGCGGATCCCCCGCCGTCTCAGGTACTTGCGAACAGGGCCGTTGCTGTATGCCTTGTCGGCAGCGAGGCTGTCCGGTATCTCCGCATCGGCTGCGCGCACTCCGTCGAGTCCTTCATTGCCATCTGACCGGCCGGTGAAGACATCGCCGATATCCTCACCCGCAAAGCTTCGCCGGAACCACCATCGCTCTACCTCCGCCATGTGCCGGATCAAGCCCAGGAGGGTGAGGTTCGACGGCTCTACGGTCGTCCGCGCCAATTGGGTCGGCTCAAGCCCGGCGCATTTGGCCAGCAACGTCTCCCGGTGCCAGTTCAGCCAACCCTCCAACATCTGACGCTCAGTTACGGTACCCAGGTCGCCTAGCTGCTTGGTGCGCTCGACTTGTGGTGCTGTCCATGCCATGGATACACCCTGCACTGCCCTACGGGAGGGATCAAACACACGCTATGGCAGTGCGGTCGGGCTGTCTTTCGTGATTACTGAGCGTAGAGAAATCCGTGATCACATAGCCCCTGGCCGCTCGGATGCCCTCCACCTCCGGGTCACCCTATTGCCGGTCGATCTAAAGGATGTTACACAGGGCCCTGATCAAGCAGCCTGAAGCGGGAGCGGGGCTTGGTGGTCATGCGGCGAGGGCGAGGTTACCCTTAGTACATAGTTGAGTTGGCGGCCGAGACCGACGAGCGAGGGCACCGCCTGGTAGGCCGCAACGACCGCCACTGCCCCGCACCGTGACCACCGCCGCCGGGCTGGTCGAGCTCACCGCGCCGCGGGTGAACGACCGCCGCGTCGACGAGGTCACCGGCGAATGCAAGCGGTTCTCCTCGCTGGAGCACCAGTAGCACCTAACACACTGAGAAGAGGCGCTCCGGCTTCTTGTCAGCCGATGCGGCCGGAGCGTCTCGTGTCCGATCTTCAGTGGCCCATAGGCACTATCGGTTATCGAGGTGCTGGTGGGACGTTCAATGCTGCTTGCGGGCCTGGTAGCGGTTCGCCAGGGCGTGGAAGGACTCCTTGGGTTCCCAGGGCATGTCCGGGTACGTACGCGCGTCCGCGGGGTAGCCGCTGTGCTCGTCGAGGATCTTGACGATGCCGTAGGAGGCGAGGTCGGGGTCCGGTCCGGACAGGCGGTGGGGAGTGCCGTAGCCGGCGAAGCTGAACCAGAAGACGGAGTCGACTCCCTCGTCTTCGAAGACGGACATGAGGTCGTCGAGATAGCGGACCTGCTCGCTCTCGTCACGCACCAGGTGCGGCTTGGGGGTGACACCGTCCGGCTCCATGGCCACGTACCAGCCCGAGCCGCCGTAGTCGCCCGCCCCGTGGAAGGTGCAGCAGCCGACTTCCATGACGGCCACCGGCTTGCCATGGGTGAACTCTTTGCGCAGGTCGTCGCGGTATGTGGCGGCGTTGCGCAGACTCCGGAAGGCATCCAGGCCGACGATGTCGAACGGGCTCCAGTCCACGCCGTCCAGGGGGCACGAGGCGTAGCTGACCGGGCCGGCGAAGAGAGGGCGCACGGTGCGGACGACGTCGCCGAGGAAGGCGTTGACCTTGTCGGGGATGGGCCGGAGTGCGGCCTCGCGATCAGGGCCGGCCAGGACCGGGATGCGCTCGTTGAAGGTTTCGCCGGGCAGGTACCCGCGGGCGAACAGGCTCAGTTCGCAGCCGGTGACAAGGACGACGTCGGCGCCATCAAGGCGGAGGCGTTCGGCCCGCTCGGCGCAGTCGGCGAAGTACGGCAGCATCTGTTCGTTGGTCATCTCGCAGGGGAAAGGCGAGAACCAGACCTCCAGCCCGGCGGCGGCCGCATGCCGCGCGGTGGTCTCGATCCGGTCCGGGTCGCCGCCCGTGATGCGAATCGCGGTGCAGTGCAGATCTTCGGCGATGATCCGCATGTCCCGCGCGACGACATCGGCGTCGAAGACGGGGCGGGAGGTATCGCCGTTGGGAAAGGTGCCGGTGTCGTAGTGGATGCCTTTGCCTCGCATGCCTTGCGCCTCCATAAGAATCCGCGTGTCGCCTACAGCCCGATCGTCAAGCCTCCAGCAGCGTCAGAGTCAAGCCCGGGCGGGTCAGGACCAGCACTTGGCGGTATGTGATGAGACAGCATGCGAGTCACAGGAAGGCTTCGTGGATGTCAGCCCTGCGTTCCCAGCGGATGCGCAAGCGTCGGAAGCCATGGAGCCAGGCGAAGGTGTGCTCGTCCACCGTGAGCGGAGTACCCCGCCAAACAGCACCGGCAGGAATGGCCGCTCCAGGAACGGCCCGGCGTGGCTCTCCTGCCAGTGCGAGCGTGGGGCGCGGGCAGCGTTCCCACGCCCGGAGGCCGGGGCGTCGCGGTAGGCGTCGTAGCGCTCCGACTTCGCGACCAGGCGGACGTACGGCATGGTGCGGTCGAACTCCACGAACGCGCTTCCGCCGTCGGACGGGAGCCCGTCGCGCTTGTGGACGAGTTGGTCGTCCGGGACGGCGACGTACTCGGCGTGGCTGGAGCGTTCCCAGGACCGGCCGAGGACCGGGTCCCCGGGTGCCCAGCCGGTCACCGCCGGCCCGTTCGCGGTGATGGTGCCGGCCAGGTCGCTGTCCTGGCCGGAGGGGAAGGCCGCGGGGAACGCTCCTGGAGGGCCCCATGCGGATCTTGGCCTCGCCCGGGTTGATCCCGGCGCGCCGTACCCGGACCAGGACGTCCCGCGGGCCGAGTGGACGCGCCTCGACGTCCTCCACGCCGAGCACGTCGATGTCTCCGTACCGCTGGAAACGTACGGCTTTCACTCGTGTTCCTCTTCCTCCGGCCGGAAATGGCTGTCGATGAAGGCGGCGACTTGGTCGAGGGCCTGCGCGGCCTCGTCGACGACCGGGGCGAAGCCCTGGAAGACGTGCGGTGCTCCGGGGAAGGTCCGCAGGGTGACCGGGACGTCGGCGTGGGCGGCCCGCGCGGCCAGCCGCAGGGCATCGTCGAGCAGGATCTCCCGGCCTCCGGCCTGGATCAGCAGTGGCGGCAGTCCGTGCAGGTCGGCGTGCAGCGGACTGGCCAGCGGGGTGCGTGGATCCGCCCCGGCGAGGTAGTCGGCGGCCCGGGCCTGAAGGGCCCGCCGGGTGAGCGCCGGATCCGCGTCGGCTCGGGTCGCCATGCTGCCGCCGGACTGGGTGAGGTCCGTCCACGGAGACAGGACGGTGGCGGACGAGGGCTGCGGCAGCCCCGCGTCCCGGATCGCCAGCAGCAGAGCCAGGGCGAGGCCACCGCCGGCCGACTCGCCGACGACCGCGACCGACCCTGCCGGGGTGCCCTCGTCGAGTAGTGCCCGGTAGGCGGCGAGGACATCGTCCACGGCGGCCGGGAAGGGATGTTCGGGGGCGAGTCGGTAGTCGACGGAGAGGGCGGTGGCCACGGTGCGTCTGGCGATCTCGGAGGCCAGGCCGACGCCGGCGGCGGCGGAGCCGAGCGCGTAGGCGCCGCCGTGGAAGTACAGCAGGGTGCCGGCTGTCGGCGCGGTGGCGCCGGCGCGCACCTCGACGGCGGGCACCCCGCCCAGCTCGGTGGTCCGGGTGCGGACGTCGTCGGGCAGCGGCGCGGAGCCGAGCATCTCGTCGAAGATGCGGCGCATCTTCGCCACGTCGCCGCCCAGGTCCAGCGGAGAGTTCAGCAACAGGTCGGAGACGGAGTCCAGCTGACTGCGGGTCATGTCGTCGTTTCCTTTCAGGGAGGAAGGAGAGGAGATGTGGTCGGTCCGGGAACGGGTGCGGGGGCGGTACCGCGCCGCTCATGGCTGCTCCCGCGCTTGGAGAGTTCGCGGGCGGTCGCCCGGCGACGGGATCAACCCTCCGTCGCCTGCGCTTATTTGTCTAATGAATCATTGAAATCTAGATTATGCCGATGGTGCATATTGAACGAGTGGACCTCAACCTGCTGGCCCCACTGGCGGCGCTGCTGGAGGAGCGACATGTCTCGCGCGCCGCTGAAGTCGCCGGGATGAGCCAGCCGGCGATGAGCCGGGCCCTGCAGCGGCTGCGGGACACCCTCGACGACGAACTGCTGGTGCGCACCCCGCGCGGGTACCGGCTCACCCCTCGGGCCGAGCGCGTCCAACGCCAACTGCGGGCGGTCCTGCCGCGACTGGAGAGCCTGTTCGCCCCGGAAGGGTTCGACTCCGCCGAGGCCGCCGAGGTCTTCCGGGTCGCGGGGACCGACTTCACCCAGGTCTTCGCGCCCGCGGTATTCCAGCGTGTCTTCCGCGAGTCGCCGCGCTCCACACTGCACTTCCGCACCTGGCACGACACCATCTACGAAGACCTCGAACGGGGCATCGTCGACCTCGTCTTCTTCGCCTGGTCGGCTCCGGCCCCAGCACTGCGCACCGAACATCTTCTCGACGACCGGTTCGTGTGCGTGCTCTCCGCGGACCACCCGCTGGCCGAGCAGCCGGGAATCGCCCTGCAGGAGTACCTGGGCGGCACCCATGTGATCGTCGGCACCATCGGCGAGCGTCAGACCGCGATCGAGCAACGCCTGGAAGACCTCGGAGAGCACCGCCGGGCCGGACTGACCGTGCCCTACCACTCGCTGGCCCTGCGCTCGGTCCCGGGCACCCGGCTGATCCTCACACTGCCCGCGCGGCTACTCGCGGAGCAGCGCCCGGATCCCGGGATCCGGATCCTGCCCGCTCCTCAGGAGATCCGCCCGCTGGACTACCAGATGGCCTGGCACCCCCGGCTCGACGGTGATCTAGGACAGCGCTGGCTCCGGGACGTCATCCGCGCCGTCACCGCCGAACTGCCGGAGGCGCCCTGGGAGTTGTCCTGAAGACCGGCGGCCAACTCCCCGCGCGCCGTACGGCGAGAATGTCATGGAGGAACTGGTCGAGGCAGGGCCCCTCCCGGCCGCCTCCACCGGCCGCTACCAACTCCGCGACCTGCTCCACCGCGCGGGACTACTCCTCGTACCGGATGCCGTGGCGGGCGGCGATGGCGTTGAGTCTCACCGGGTCGACGCTGCCGTCGGCGCGCTGTACGGCCGGTCCGGCCTCGGCCATGTCCTCCATGTAGCACTCCCAGCCCCCCGGCGAGGACATCTGCAGCAACCGGGGCGGGACTTCGGCGGCGCGGCTCAGTGCGTGCGGCACACCGTGCGGCAGCAGGACGAATGAGCCAGCCGGAACGGTGAAGTCCTGACCGTCGAAATGCACGCCGAGCTCGCCCTCCAGCACATAGATCATCTCGTCGGAGGCGTGGTGGGTGTGGCGGGGGATGTCGCGGACGAGGGTGACCTCCAGCAGGGAGAGGCGGCCCTCGGTGTCCTGGGTATTCGCTTTGACCCGCAAGGTCGGGGGCAGGGTGACACGGCCCGGCCGATGCTCCCCGGGCAACAGCTTGATGAACCGCTCCATCGGCATACTGGTCTTACCCCTTCTGTCCTGGTCGGCGGAAGATGGAGGTCGTGCCGGTCACGCCGCTTTCACCGCAGGGCGTCGTGGATCAGGTGGGCGGCCTGGGCCTGGGTGTCGAAGATCATGGTCGTCTCGGCCACTCGTCCTTCGCGGACGACATGCCATTCGTGCAGCAGCATCGAGGCATGCCCCGCGGGGGTGCGGACGTCGATCTCGTACACGCAGGACACCTCGTCGCCGTCCTCCCACAGGCGCAGGATCCGGAAGTCCTGGATCAACTCCGTCTTGCGCTCGGCTCCGGCGAAGAACTCCGCTTCGGTTCCACCGGTGGTCATCAGGGGCGCGCGGAAGGAGAAGTCCTCGCTCACCGCGGTGCGCGCCCTGGCGATGTCACCGGAGAAGAACGCGGCGAGGAAGTCGGCCACCACCGTTGCGGGGGGCGGCGTCGGTGCGGTTTCCGGGGTTAAGGGCATGGCTCATCTCCATTCGGAGGGCTGGTCAGGCCAGCATCCATCTCTTACAGTGCTGTCAGATATAGTGCGTATCTCTTACACGACTGTCAAGACTGGAGGTCAGGTGACGGGCACGTCGCGTGGTTCGGCGGCAGCAGGCGGGCAGCCGCGCTCACGACGCAGGGCGGACGCCCAGCGCAGCATCGCCGCGGTCCTGGACGCGGCGGAGCGGGTGCTGGTGCAGCGCCCCGAGGCGAGCATGGACGAGATCGCCAGGGCCGCCGGAGTGACGCGGCAAACCGTCTACGCCCACTTCCGCTCCCGCGACGCGCTGCTGAGGGCGCTTCTCGAGCGGTTCACGCAACGCGTCGCGGCCGTTCTTGACGCCGCGGACCTGGAGTGCGGGCCGGCCGCCGACGCGATTGTTCGCTTTCTCGACTGCGCCTGGCAGGCGTCCGCGGCCGAACCCCTGCTGCTGCACATCTCCCAGCAATCCCGAACCGCGCAGGAGGACGACAGCCTGCACCAGCCGATCATCGGCCGGCTGTACGCACTGATCCGGCGCGGACAGGATCACGGGGAATTCGATCCGGAGCTCCCCGCCGCCTGGCTCGCGACCACGACGATCACCCTGGCCCACACCGCGGCGGAGGAAGCACGGGCGGGCCGGATGACCGACGACGAGGCCATCACGGCGCTGCGCCGCACGGTCCCCCGCATGCTCGCCGGTTCCCTGCCGCGAACAGGGTGACCTGCCGCGAACGGAGCGACCTGCCGCGAGGACCGCTTCACGCCCGGATCGCACCGCCTCCGGAAGAAGGCCCGCTCGGGCCCGGGTGCGCCGTACGGTCGTTCCACGGATGGCGACCAGGCAGTGACGCCGGGTCAGGATGAGCAAGAACCTCCCCAAGGAAGTCGAACGGTGGCTGTGCCCGGCTCGTCCGGCCACGCCGGTGCCCTGCCGTCCGTAGTCCGGCCGGGCCGGTACTACTGCTTGTCCGCGGCCTTGAGGTGGGTGTCGAACCAGTCGATGGCGACCGAGGAGGACAGCTCGAACTGCTGGACGTAAGGGGAGAAGTGGTTGCCGTCCATGAAGACGAGCTTCTTCGGCTCCCGGGCGCGCGCGAAGCCGTCGAGGGCGATGTCGGTCGGAGCGACCTCGTCGTCCTTGGCCACGAGCATCAGCAGCGGGGTGGGGGCGATGCGGGAGATCCACTGGCCGGGCTCGTAGGCGCGGGCACGGCGGTTGGACTGGAGGGTGACCTCGTTGGTCCACTTGTCCTCGGGGGCCCAGTTCAAGTAGAAGTCGACCGCGCCCTGCTGGCGGTAGGCAGCCTGGTTGTCGGGGTTTGTGTCCACCAACCTCCGTTAGGACAACCCTCAGCATAGACGCGTACCTGCCTGCGTGACTTCACATCCCGTCACCCCGACAGCCAGAACAACAGATGAGGCACCTAGTGCCGTATCAGTCAACGTTTGCCCCTGTAGTCGGTGGCGCGTTGGCCGGAATCGCTGCGCCGCCGGCGTGACCATGGCAGCCTGGCGGGCGTGGCCGATCGTGCCCGGGCGACGGGAGATCAACCGGCACCGGGCATCATCGTCTCCGGCCCGGCCGCCCGAATTTAACTCGCCGCGTCAGCGGGAGTGCCGATTTAATCCCGCCATGCGCATCACCTCAGAAACCGTCGCTGACGGCATCCGCGAACAGCTCTTCACTATCGGGGACATCCCCGGGGTGCTCTGGACGCCCGCCGAGGGCTCCGGTCCCCGTCCGCTGGTCTTGATCGGGCACGGCGGCGGCCAGCACAAGAAGGGATGGGAGGTCGTCTCCCGAGCCTTCCCCTACGTCACCTCCTGCGGCTTCGCGGTCGCCGCGATCGACGCGCCCGGTACCGGCGACAGGCCGGAGCACCCGGAGATCCGGCGGCTGGTCGCGGTCATCGACGAACGAAAGGCGGCGGGCGAGCCCTTCGGCCCAGAATGGCCCGCCCTCTGCGAAGTCGTGGCGTCACAACTCATACCCGACTGGCAGACCACCCTGGACGCACTCCAGAAACTGGACTCCGTCGGCGAGGGCCAGCCCGTCGGGTATTACGGCCTGTCCGCTGCGGGTGAGACGGGCATCCGCCTCGTCGCGGCCGAACCTCGGATCACGGCTGCGGTCCTCGGTCTCATCGCAAGCGACTGGCTCACCGACACCGCGGCGCGGATCACCGTCCCGGTCGAGTTCGTGCTGCAGTGGGACGATGAAGGGCATCCGCGGGACTCCGTCATGAAGCTGTTCGACGCACTCGGCTCCGCCGAGAAGACCCTGCACGCCAACCCCGGCGGCCACTTTCGAATCCCGTCCTTCGAAATCGACAGCTCGACCCGGTTCTTCGCCCGGCACTTGGGCAGCCCTGGAACCGCGAGCAGCTCCTGACACCACCAGCGCCACGCCGACGTGCGGTCTGCCGCCCAGCGCCGTGCCACTCCCGCCGCGGTCACGCCTACGGCGCGCGATTCCGGCCGACGCGCCGCCGACTACAGGGCAAACGTTGCCTGATACGGCACTAGGAAGCGCGACTTCTCTTGCGAGGGCGGCAAGGGGTGCACCCCGGACCAGCGCCCAGCTCTCCCCCCAATGAGCTACGACGTGGAGTGCGAGATGAGCGACGGGAAAAAGATGGTGGCCGTCTCTGTGGTGGTCGGGGTGTTCCCGGTGGTGATCTACGTCGCGTGGCAACGCGTCGCTGACCAGCGCACACAGCGGCCATGGACAAACCGTCGGCGTCGTTGCACGCTCGTGCCGGTCGTCGAAGACCGCCCGGACAGACCGAAGTGAGGGAGCGTCTCAGGCCCGCAGCCGGGCCACCGCCTCCTCCAGGACCGAGGCCTGCTTGCAGAAGGCGAACCGCACCTGCGTGCGGCCGGTGTCGGGGTCGTCGTAGAAGGCCTGGTTCGGGATTCCCACGACGCCGCGCCGCTGGGCGAGTTCGCGGCAGAAGGCCATCCCGTCCACGACTCCGAGGCGGGCCACGTCGGTGGTGACGAAGTAGGTGCCCTCGGGCCGGAACACGTCGAAGCCGGTGGCGGAGAGGCCGTCGCACAGCAGGTCGCGTCTCCGGCGGTGGTCGTCTTGGAGCGTCGTGTAGTAGTCGTCGGGGAGGGCGAGTGCTTCGGCCACCGCGAACTGGAAGGGACCGCCGCCGGCGAAGGTCAGGTACTGCTTGGCCGTCAGGACAGCGGTGACGTGCTCCGGCGGCGCGGTGACCCAGCCGATCTTCCAGCCGGTGAAGGAGAAGGTCTTGCCCGCCGAGGAGATCGAGACCGTCCGCTCCCGCATGCCGGGGAACGAGGCGAGGGGCAGGTGCTCGGCGTCCAGGGCCAGGTGCTCGTAGACCTCGTCGGTGACGACCAGGAGGTCGCGTTCGACGGCCAGTTCCGCGATCGCGGCGAGTTCCTCCCGGTTCAGCACCATGCCGGTCGGGTTGTGCGGCGAGTTCAGCAGCAGGAGCCGCGTCCTCGGGGTGATGGCGGCACGCAGGGCCGTGAGGTCCGGCCGGAAGGCCGGTGCGCGGAGCATGAGGGGGACGCGGACGGCTCCGGCCATCGCGATGCACGCCGCGTAGGAGTCGTAGAAGGGCTCGAAGGTGATCACTTCGTCGCCGGGTTCCAGCAGGGCGAGCGTCGTGGCCGCGATGGCCTCGGTCGCGCCGGCGGTGATCAGGACCTCGGTGTCCGGATCGCAGGAGAGCCCGTAGAAGCGCTTCTGGTGGTCGGAGACCGCCAGCCGCAGCTCCGGGACGCCCCGGCCGGGCGGGTACTGGTTGCCCCGCCCGTCGCGGATCGCCCGGACCGCCGCCTCGGCGATCGAGTCCGGACCGTCGGTGTCGGGGAAGCCCTGGCCGAGGTTGATCGCCCCGGTGGCGGCGGCCAGGGCCGACATCTCCGCGAAGATCGACGTGCCGGTGCCCTGGAGCCTGCTGTTCAGTAACGGGCGGGGGGGGCGGGCCGGGCGGTCATCGAGCCGCTCACGCGTCGGTCTCGCGGTCCGCCGTGGCGCAGACGGCCCAGGTCCGATGCGGGATCCGGAGTACCTCGCCGGGGAAGGAGTCGCGCAGGACCGTGGTGAGCCGCTCGGTGAACTCCGCGACCTTCTCCGGCGTGAGGCTGGCCCCGACGCCGGCGCTGGCGCGGATCCGGCCGGTCCAGTCCTCGGGCGTGTAAGGGATGTTCAGGTCGAAAGAGAAGGTCTCGATGTCGGTGAAGCCGGCCGAGGCCAGGTCGGTCAGCCAGCGGGGGTAGAGGCCGGTTCCACCGCCCATGGTCCAGGCGGGGTTGAAGGCGGTGATGAGGTCCTCGGTCGCGGCCACCACGTTCCCGGGGAGGGGCAGCCAGTCGAAGTGCGCGATGGTGACCAGACCGCCGGGGCGCAGCAGGCGCCGGATCTCGGCGGTCGCCCTGGGGGCGTCGAACCAGTGCCAGCACTGGCCCGCCGAGACGACGTCGAAGGTGCCGGCCGGCAGACCGGTCGACTCGGCGCTGCCGACGTGGTAGTCGATCTCGACGCCGGCGGCCCGGTCGAGCCGCGCGGCCTGTTCGAGGAGCGGCGCCGCGGGGTCGAGCCCGGTGACCCGGGCTCCGGCGAGGGCGAACAGCCGGGCCAGGCTGCCGGTGCCGGTGCCGAGGTCGAGGATCGTCTGGTCGGGCAGTCCGATGCCGTAGGGCTTCAGCCGGGTGATCAGCTCGGGCGGGAAACCGGCCCGGTGGCGGCTGTAGTCCTCGGCGGTCCGCCCGAAGTCCGGATTGAACCCACGGGTCATGCGTTTCTCCCTGAGAGGTGTGATGGTGTGGCGGGCACGGATCGGCTCAGGCGGGTTGGGGTTCCGATGTCGGTTCCTCCACCTGCCGGGTGCGTTCCGCCCATCGGGCCACCACGGGGGTGGCGAGACCGGCGGCGGCGAGCAGGGCGGCCAAGGCCGCCCAGCCGAGCCAGCCATGACTGACAATCATAAAGGTGGTCACAGCGGGGGTGATCGCGGTCCCGAGCTGCGAGGTCAGGCCGAACAGCCCTTGGTACTGGCCATGGGCGTGCTCCGGCGCGAGCTCGTACGAGAGCGCCCAGGAGCCCGCACTGTAGAGGAGTTCGCCGACGGTGTGCGCCACCACGCCGAGAGCGAGAACGGCCACGGCGGTCACAGGGGACTGTCCGGCGGCGAGTGTGAAGATCACGCAGCAGGCGGCGAGCCAAAGCCCGGAACGCCGCATGGCCCGGGCGCCGCCCCGGACGTCCTCGGCACCCCGGCTGACGGGGATCTGACAGATCACCACCAGCACGGTGTTGATGAGGAGCAGGCCGGCGTAGACCGAGGTGGGAGCCTCGGTGCGCTCCGCGATCCAGATCGGCAGCGCCACGTTGAGGATGCCGGTGTTGGTGATCAGGACGGCGTTGAGGACCCCGATCGCGGCGTAGGGACGGTCGCGCAGCACCGGCCAGCGGGAGCCCGTCGGCGTTCCGGCGACCACCGGCGGGGCGGAGAGCGCGAGCAGGATCAGGCCGGCGGCCACGAACGCGGCGCCGGCGCCCAGGAGTTCGGCGGTGTACGCGGCCTGGGTGTCGCTGCCGAGGGCGGCGCCTCCCGCCAGGGTGCCGACGGAGAAGCCCACGTTGGTCACCGACCGCAGGTAGGCGCGGGTGCGCACCCGGTCGGGGCCGGAGACCACGCCGGCCACCAGGGCCCCGCGCGCGGCGGTGGACCCGGACTCCGCCACGGCGACCAGGCCGGTCGCGATCAGAAAGCCGGTGAAGCCGCCGACCATCGGGTAGGTCCAGAGCGCCGCCCCCTGGAGCACGACGTACCAGGTCGAGGTGGTCCGGGCGCCGATCACGTCCGCGAGGCGGCCCGCGGGGATGCTGGCCACCATGCCCGCCACCGCGGCGACCGTCAGCCCGAGGCCGACCCGGGCGGCCGGGATGCCGACCGAGCGGGTGAAGTAAATGACGGAGACGGTCACCACGATGCCCTGGCCGATGCTCCTGGCCAGCGTGCTCAGGGCCAGTGCCCAGACCGGCCGGGACCACGGCAGCAGCATGTGCAGAATCCGCGCCGATTCTCTCCGAACTTCCATGACGTCCTATTCATCCCGTTCATCAGAAAGGCTGCCGGCATCGGCCGGCAGGGCAGCAGTTGCATGTATGGACTCTGAATATAGAGGCCGCTACGATTTTGCTTCACGGGTGTTTCCGGGGTTTCCGGCGCGCGCTTACGGGGTAGTTATTCTGAGGTTTTCGGAGCCTTTCGCATGTCACTTTCTCTTCCTGTTCTCCACATCGGCTGGATGAGTCGCGCGGTGGCGGCGCTGGTCAGGGCCGAGGTGCCGGTCGCCTGCGCTGTGGCGCCCGGTGACGCCGCCGCGGCGCGTGCGGCGGGCGCCACGGCGGTCGTGGTCCCCGATCCGGCCAGCACCACCGGAGTCCTGGCCGGGCTGGCCCGAAGCGGCCTCGCCGTCAGCGACTTCGCGGCGGTCTGCAGTGGTCTGGAGTTCTGCGTCGAGAACGCGGCGGCCATCTCCGACTTCGGCGGTCTCGGCGCCCCCTCGCTCCAGAGGGTCCTCGGGATGCGGGACAAGTTCGTTCAGAAGCAGGCCGTCCGGCGGGCTGACGTGCGGGCCGCGCACTGCAGCCTGGTGGAGAAGCTCGATGAGCTGGAAACGGCGTCGCTGGAATTCCCGAAGGTGCTCAAGCCGCTGGACGGCGGCGGCGCCCGGCATACATTCTTGATAAGCGACAGGGAAAGCCTCCGGGAGGCCGTCGAAAAGGCACGCCAGGGCGGAAGCGGACCGTGGCTGATCGAAGAGTTCATCCCCGGTACCGAATTCCAGGTGGACGGGCTCGTGCGCGCCGGGGAGATCCGCCTGCTGTCGGTATCCCGCTACATGCAGAACCTGATCGAGGTGCACCGGGGCGGGATCGTGGCACACGTCGTCCTGCCCCCGTCCGGCTTCCCCGACCTCTACGCGGGGATCCGGGATGTGACGGAGCGGGCTCTCAAGGCGCTCGACTACCACGATGGCGTCTTCCACCTTGAGGTCTTCCGGCACGCGGAGGACGGGGGGATCGTGTTCGGTGAGTGCGGGGCACGCGTCGGCGGCGGCAGGACCGACGAGGTGGTCGAGCGCGCCTTCGGCGTCAACCTGCACGACGAGTGGGCGCGCGCGGCACTCGGCCGGCCCTCCTCGGTCTCCGGTGAGCCCGACCACGCACTCGATGCCGTCTTCGGCGGGGTGAACCTGCCGGCCCGCTCCGGTGTCCTCCGGACGGTTCCCTCCGCCGAGGAGGTGCTGGCCCGGCCGGGGGTGGAGTACGTGGAGGTCAGCGCGGCCCCGGGAACCGTGGTGCCGGACGCGACCGCGGCGTCGCACATCCGGGCCGGGGTGGCCGTGGTCTCGGGCGCGGATGTCCGGGAAGTGGAACTGCGCGTGAGCGACCTGACCTCGTGGTTCGCCGGTGCGACCACGGCTGAGCCGAGCGGGCCGGACGCGCGCGGGTGAGTACGGCGCCCACCCCCGGTGCCGGGGTGCCTGGCCGGGAGCCGCGCAGCGGGGCCGCTCACCGTGCCGACTCCTGGACCAGGCGGCCCATGATGGAGGGCAGGACCCCGCCCACCCGCAGGTACTCCACCTCGCGCGCCGTCTCCACCGCTGCGATCGCCTCGAAGACGGTCACCGAGCCGTCCCGGCGGCGCAGCCGGACGGTGACCGGGCCGTGCGGCCGGAGCGCGGACAGTGAGCCGAGGTCCACCTCCTCGGAGCCGTCGAGGCCGTAGCCCTCGCGGCCGCCGCCGTCGGGGAAGAGGAGCGGCAGGACACCCATGCCGACGAGGTTGCTCCGGTGGATCCGCTCGAAGCCCTCCGCCAGCACCGCCCGTACGCCGAGCAGGGCGGTGCCCTTGGCGGCCCAGTCGCGGGCACTGCCGCAGCCGTACTCCCGCCCGGCGACGACCACCGCGGGGATTCCGGCGGCTCGGTACCGTTCGGCCGCCTCGTGGATCGGCACCAGTTCCCCGGTGGGCTGGTGCCTGGTCCAGGGGCCTTCGCGGCCGTCCGCCATGGCGTTGCGCAACCGGGGGTTGCCGAAGGTGCCCCTGAGCATCACGTGGTGGTTGCCCCGGCGGGCGCCGAAGCTGTTGAACTCGGCCTCGGGCACGCCGAGTCCGGCCAGGTAGCGGCCCGCCTCCCCGTCGGGTGCGATCGCACCGACCGGCGAGATGTGGTCGGTCGAGATGCTGTCGCCCAGCACCGCGAGCACCCGGGCGCCGACCAGTTCGTCCGCCGGAAGGCTGGTGCCCTGCCGGTCGATGTACGGCGGTTCGAGGATGTAGCCGGAGTCCTCGGGCCACTCGTAGAGCTCGCCCGTGGGCGCCTCCAGCGCCTGCCAGCGCCCGTCACCGCGGAAGAGGTCCGCGTACACGGTCTCGAAGAGCTCGGGCCCCGAGGCCGCCTGTACGACCGTGGCGACCTCGGTCGGCTCCGGCCAGAGGTCACGCAGATAGACCTGGCGGCCGTCCGGCGCCAGGGCGACCGGCTCCCGGGTCAGATCGCGGTCGACCGTGCCGGCCAGCGCGTAGGCGACCACCAGCCCCGGTGAGGCCAGGTAGGCGGCCCGGACCTGCGGGTGGACACGGCCCTCGAAGTTCCGGTTGCCGCTCAGCACGGCGACACCCGTGATGCCCTCCTCGGTGACGGCGCGCGCGGCCTGCGCGGTGAGCGGTCCGCTCATCCCGTGACAGGTGGTGCAGCCGAACGCCACCACGCCGAAGCCCAACCGCTCCAGCGGTTCGAGCACCCCGGCCCGGTCGAGATAGGCCGGGACGGTGCGACTGCCCGGGGCGAGACTGGTCTTGACCCAGGAGGGCACCGTCAGGCCCAGTTCCACGGCGCGCTTGGCGATCAGACCCGCGGAGATCATCGATCCGGGGTGGGAAGTGTTGGTGCAGCTGGTCAAGGCGGCGATCACCACGGCACCGTCCACCGGCCCCGGTTCGCCCCGCTCCGGGCCCGGGCTCCGCACCCGATCCGCGGGCCGTCGGAAGGTGCGCAGGCTCTCCGGGACGGCGGTCAGCGGCAGCCGCTGGTCGGGCCGGCTCGGCCCGGCCACGCAGGGTTCGGCGGCGGAGAGATCGATCACCAGCTCCTCGGCGTACCGTACGGCCGCCGCGTCGGAGCCGGTGTGGAACAGCCGCTGGGCGCGGCAGTAGCGTTCCACCAGCGCGACCTGCTCCGTGCTGCGCCCGGTGGCCCGCAGGAAGCGCAGGGTCTCCTCGTCCACCGGGAAGAACGCGGTGGTGGCGCCGTAGTCGGGCGCCATGTTGGCCACGGTGGCGCGGTCGGGGACGGACAGGCCGGCCACGCCCTCCCCGGTGAACTCGACGATGGCGCCCACCACGCCGTGGGCGCGCAGCAGTTGGGTGATCGTCAGGACGAGGTCGGTGGCGCTGGTCCCGGGGCGGGGACGGCCGGTCAGCCGGACGCCGATGACCCGGGGCGGGGCCATCAGGACCGGCTCGCCGAGCAGGACGGAGGTCGCCTCGATGCCGCCGACGCCCCACCCGAACACGCCGACGCCGCCCACCATGGGGGTGTGGGAGTCGGTGCCGAGGACGGTGTCGGGCCGGGCCAGGGGCCGGCCGTCGGAGCCGGGGGTGACCTGGACGACCTCGGAGAGCCGCTCCAGGTTGATCTGATGGATGATGCCCTTCCCCGGCGGTACGACCCGCAGCCCGGGGAACGTCTGCTCGGCCCAACGCAGCATCGCGTAGCGCTCGCCGTTGCGGGCGTACTCCAGGTCCGTGTTGACGCGCAGCGCGTCGCGGGTGCCGGCCGCGTCCACCCGGACGGTGTGGTCCACCACGAGGTGCGCAGGCACCACGGGGCTGATCCGCTCCGCGGGCAGGCCGCGCCGGGCCGCCGCCGTGCGCAGCGCCGCGAGGTCGAGCACCACGGGCACGCCGGAGAAGTCCTGGAGGACCACGCGTGAGGGCCGGAACGGCAGGTCACCGGTCGGACTTCCGCCGGCGCCCCACCGGGCGACCGCGGCGACCAGGGCCGCATCGGCCTGCCCGGTGGCGGCCAGGTGGGCCGTGTTCTCCAGCAGGATCCGGGCCGTGTACGGCAGGGCGGCGAGGTCCACGCCGGCCGAGGCGGCGAGTCCGGGCAGCCCGTAGTGGGTCGCGTCGGGTCCGGCACCCGGCAGGGGGCTGCACAGTGGGCTGGAGGGCGGGTTATTCATGGCTGCTGGCTCACGTCTTCTCTCGCTGACGGGCGTGCGGGGGTTGCGAAGCGGTCGTCAGGTGCCGGCCGCGAACCGGTCGGTGGCCGGTTGGGGCTGGTCGGGGGCTGGGGCGGGCGGCTGCGTGAGCGAGTCGAGCAGCGCCGCCTGGTCGAGCTTTCCGTTCGCGGTCCGCGGGAGGGAGTCGAGCCGGCGCACGGTGGGCGGCACCATGTAGTGCGGCAGCACCTCGGCGAGACTCCGCCGGAGCCCGGCCGGCTCGGGGGCCCGCGGGACGCCCCGGTAGAACAGCGCCAGCCGGTCCCAGCCGCCGTCCGGGCCCGGGACGGGGACGACCGCGCACTCCCGCACGCCGGGCAGGCCGAGGGTGACCTGCTCGATCTCGGCGGGCTCCACGCGGTAGCCGGAGATCTTGATCTGCCGGTCCGCGCGGCCGAGGTAGTGCAGTACCCCGTCCGCGTCCCGCCGGCCGAGGTCGCCGGTCCGGTAGAGCACAGTGGCGGCGCCGTCGATGTCCGCGGTGAGGAACTTCTCCGCGGTCGCCTCCGGATTGCCGAGATAGCCGAGGGCCAGGCCCTCGCCGGCGACGCAGATCTCGCCAGGGGCGCCGTCCGGGACGGGATCGCCGCCGTCGAGCAGCAGCACCGAGGTGCCGGGCACCGGGCGGCCGATCGGGATGCCGTCCGCCGCCGTCCAGTCGGCCGGGCGCACCGAGCGGGTGGTGACGAACACGCAGCTCTCCACCGGCCCGTAGCCGTTGACCAGCAGGATCTGCGGGTGCCGTTGCTGGAAGGCGCGCACATGCGGCACGGACAGCCGTTCCCCGCCGGTGAGGACCTGCCGGAGACCCTCGAAGCAGTCGACCTCCTCGTCGACGAGGAGGTTGAACATCGACGCCGTGAGCCACACCGTGTCCATTCGGGAGGACTTGACCAGCTCGCGCAGTTCCCCCGAGAAGAGGTAGTCGTCCTCGACGATCACGCTGGTGCCACCCGTGGTGAGCATGCCCCACAGTTCCAGCGCGAAGGCGTCCCAGGGCACCGGGGCGGCCTGGGCCATCACCCGGCCCCGGCCGAAGTCCGCGAAGGTGCGCCCGTCGAAGAGGCGGGTGGTGGCCCGGTGCGGGGACAGGACCCCCTTGGGCGCGCCCGTCGTCCCCGAGGTGAAGAACACCATGGCGATGTCCTCCGCGCTCACCGTGACGGGGTCCGGCACGGCGCCGGACTCCGCCGCGGCCGACAGCCCTGGTTCCGGCGTCCACAGCGGGACGTCCACCGATGGCTGGGCGCGGTCGGTGACCAGCAGCGGGGCGTCCAGGGCGCGTACCACGGCGCGGACCCGTTCGGACGGCCAGCGGTGGTCCAGGGCGGAGTACCCGGCGCCGCACTTGAGTACGGCCAGCAGCACGGCGACCAGCTTCGGCGAGCGGGGCAAAAGGACGGGCACGAGCTGGCCCGGACCCACCCCGCGTGCCTGGAGGGCCGCCGCGTAGGCGTCAGCCGCCGCATCCAGCTCGGCGTAGCCGAACTGCTGCCCCTTGAACACCAGCGCGACGGCGTCCGGCCGCTGCCACGCCTGCCTGGTGACCGCCTGGTGGATCGTCCGCCGCGCAGGGCCGGGACGGGACACGGCGTCGGCGCGGCCGCTGGAGGGATCGGACATGGTGCCCACTTTCGGAGGAGTCGGATCGGTTCGTCGGCCGGATGTCAGATGGCCAGCCATTCCAGCCAGGCGCCCAGGGTGAGCAGCGGGAACGCGAGCCCGTTGGCGGTGGCGTCGCCCGCGGCGATGCCGTCCAGCAGGCCGCCGAGGGCGTCCGGGCGCAGGCCCGAGGCCTCCAGCCGGTCGAGGTGCCCCGCCAGGTCGGCCCGGACCCGGGCCGCGCGGGGGCCGGTCAGCCAGTCGTCGACGGGGGCCCGGAACGGCTTCTTCACCTCGTTCAGGAAGTGCGGCAGTTCCGCGGCGTACGCCTGCCGCAGAGGCACCTTGGTCTGGCCGTCGCGGACCAGTGCCTCGAACGGCAGGGACGCCGCGAGGGCGGGCAGCCCGCCGTGCAGGAAGGGCGTGCGTCCCTCCACGCCCTGGGCCATCAGCAGGTGGTCGGCCCGTCGCAGCAGCGGTTCGAGGCTGTGCTCGTACTCAAACTCCCGCACGACATCGCCGACGGGGCGGTCCGCGGCGGTCGGCAGCGCGTCGAGCAGGGCGTCGCGGGCCGCATCGTAGGCCGGTGCACCGACCAGCCCGCGGAGCAGTCCGGAACGCTCCCCGGGCAGGTAGAAGTCGGCGGCGCCGGCCGTCGCGGCCAGACCCAGGTAGCTGCGGTATCCGCCGAACACCTCGTCGGCGCCCTCGCCGACCAGCAGGACCACGATCCCGCTCTCCCGGGCCAGCCGGGCCAGCGCCGCGTACATGGGTACGCTGGTGAGCGCGGTCGGCTCGCCCAGTGACCGAACGGCGTCGGGGATGCCGTCGAGCAGGTCGTCCGGCCCGAAGTCGACCGACCGGTGCCGCCAGCTCTGCCAGGAAGTGCCGGGAAGCCGCAGGTCGGCCGGCTCCCGGACGCCGTCGCCGTTGCCACGCGGCAGCACGCTCACCGTGGACAGGTCGCGCACACCGCGCCGGGCCAGCTCGGTCGCGAGCACTGTCGAGTCCAGCCCGCCGCTCAGCGCCAGGCCGAGCGGTCGGTCGGACACCAGGACGCGGTCCACCGCGCGGGCGACGGCGGCGCGGATCCGTTCCGGTCCGGCCGGGGTGTCCGGGCGGGTCGGCGGCGGGCCCTCGGAGCCGGTCGGCAACTGCTGCACCCGGCCCTCCTTGAGCAGCAACCGCGCACCGGGCGCGACCGGTTCGATGCCCTCGAAGAAGGTGCCGCCGTCCACCACCCGGCCGAACAGCAGGAACTGGGTGACGGCCTCCGGCCGGACCGGGGAGGGGCCGAATAGCTCCAGCAGCGCCGGGATCTCCGAGGCCACGGCGGCCCCGTCCCGGTGCCGGCGCAGGTAGAGCGGCTTGATGCCCAGAGGGTCCCGGGTGACCTCGATCGCGCCGTCCTGCGTGCGCCGGAGAAGCGCGTACATCCCGTCCAGGTCGGCGGGCCCGTGCCCGTCCACCCCCTCGGCCTCGTCGAGGCCGCCTGCCGGGACGTCCACCAGGCCCTCGCCCGCCCTGGCGCCCGAACCGACCGCGTACACCTCGCCGTTGAAGGCGAACGCGGTCGCGCCCGCGGGCGTGGTGAACGGCACGGTGGCGGACGGACGGCTGCGCACGCGCAGCCGGCACATGGCGACCGCCGAGCCGCCGTCACCGATGACCCCGTAACCGTCCGGGCCGCGGTGCAGCAGCTTCTCGATGGCCGCGGTGGCGAGGCGGTCGGCGGGCGTGCGACCGGCCCCCGCGGCAGCGGGGGCCAGGCACACACCGACAACTCCGCACACGGTCAGACGCCCAGTCGCGCGGGGCCGGCCTCGGCGGTGTACATCCGGGTCGCCGGGGCCTGGCCGAAGTCGGTCACGGAGACCAGGCGCAGTGCCCGCTCGCCGACCGCCGCGCTCGCCAGCAGGGCCGTGATGTCCTCATGGTCGAAGCGCTGCTCTTTGCCGCGGCCGCGGTACCACCGCAGCAGCAGCTCGGAGTCGATCTCGCCGTGCGGCAGCAGGGAGTCGGTCAGCACGTCCCCGGCCGCGGAGAAGTCGATGACCTTCTTGTCGGCGTCGTAGAAGCGTTCCAGCGAGCCGCGCTCCCGGCCGGTGGCGATCATGCGCTCGTCCATCGGGTAGAGCCCGAGCTTGATCGAGGCACGGATCTGGCCGCCATCGGCGAGCAGGTCGAGCATGCCCTCGATGCCCTTGCGGGCCTCGGTCTCGCTGAACCGGTTCACCAGGCGGTCGTTCAGGACGAAGTCCTGGGTGCCGCGCAGCCGCTCCGGCGCCGGCCGGGTGATGTCGTGCCGCAGTACCTCACAGGAGTCGGCCGGCAGGGCCTCACGCAGGTCGCGGCACATGCGCTCGGAGAAGTCGAGGACGGTGACCACGGCACCGAGCGCGATCAGGGCCTCGACCAGATCCTTGGTGGAGGCGCCCACGACGGTACAGCGCGAGCCGGGCCGGACGCCGGTCGTGAAGAGCGCGATCTCCTCGTCGCTCGGCTTGGCCGTGGTCCGGCCGGACTCCCAGAAGAGGGAACCGATCAGGTCCCACGCGGTCGACTTCTCGTTGACGGTCTGGCTGGTCATGCGTTGCTCCCGAGGGGGTCGAGCAGGCTGGAGTTGTAATCGCCGGCGAGGACGTGGTTGAGGTAGGTCCCGGCGCCACCGACGACGCGGTAGCCGTGGGACACACCGGAGGGGATGAAGACGGAGGCCGGGCTCTGTACCGCGAACACCTTGTTGCCCAGGGTGACTTCGACGGACAGGCCCTCGTAGCCGTCCTCCTCCCCGAGGAAGACGAAGAGGCTGTCGCAGTGGTGGACGTGGGTGTCGACGTGGCCGGGGCCGTAGTCGTCGAGCGTCGGGATGCGCCGCGCGATGCAGTACTGCTCCGCGCCCGGCACGAAGCGGTTGTCGACGAGGACGAAGCGGTCGCCTGGGCCCTTGCGGTGGTAGCGGAGCTCGGTGGCGGAGATGACCTTCGGGTCGACGATCCAGTCGGCCGCGTTGCCCGACACACCCGTCGGCCGGGTGGTGCTGGTGCGCCCGAGCAGCGCGGGCTCCAGCCACTCGTACGATCCGGGCTCGCGCTCGACGGCGGCGACGTGGAGCTTGGCGACGTGGTGGAAGATGTCGCGGCCGACCACGGGCCGGCGGTGGTCAGGCATCGAGCGCGAGTAGGCGCCGACCCGGTGGCTGAGTTCGTTCAGCAGTGTCGCGTCGGCCAGTTGGCGCGTGCCGCGGTACTGCAGGTTGACGGCGAGGGCCGCGTAGTCGGTGATCCCGGCCCGCTCACCCAGGCCGTTGACCGACGTCGAGACCCACGTCGCGCCGGCGTCGACGGCCGCCAGCGCGTTGGCGAGCGCCAGGCCTCGGTCGTCGTGCAGGTGCACCTCGATGTCGGTGCCGGGACAGAGCCGTTGCAGGTTGCCGATCCGCTCGGTGATCTGGTGCGGTTCCATGAGGCCAAGGGTGTCGGCGAAGCAGATCCGTTCGGCCCCGGCCTCGGCGGCGATGAGGTAGGCCTCGACGAGTTCGCCGGAGTCGGTGCGGCTGCTGTCCTCGACCGTGAACCGGACCCGCAGGCCGAGCTTGCGGGCGTGGGAGACGGACTCCTCCACCCGGTCGAAGAGTTCCTTCAGGGTGCGTCCGGGGAGTCGGGAGCGCCGGGTCACCTCGTTCACGCCGAGGAAGATGCCCACCCAGGCGGCGCCGGTCTTGGCGACGGCCTCGATGTCGGTTATGTCCGCACGGGCGTGCGCCAGCACCGGGACGTCGCCGGCCGCCTCCACCACCGCGGAGACCCGCAGCAGTTCGTCGGGGCCGATGGCCGGGTGGCCGCACTCGATGGCGTTGACGCCGGAACGCACCAGCAGCGAGGCGACTTCGACGCTCTGCTCCACGGTGAAACGGCCGTGCGCCGACTGCATGCCCTCACGCAGGGTGCTGTCGATGATGTACGTCACAAGGTCTCCTGCAGATCGTCGGTGTGCCCGGGTCAGGCGGTGCCGAGAGCGGCCAGGTCGCTGAGCGGGAAACTGTCCTTGGCGCGGAACTCCGGGTCCGAGGCGTCTGCGAAGACGACCACCATGCCGCGGCGGTCGTTCGGGGAGGTGTTGGCAGCGCTGCCATGGGCGAAGAAGCGGTCCCACATGACGGCGTCCCCGGGGGACAGCTCGAACTGGACCGGCTCGCGCAGGCCGTCCTCGGCGACGTCGAGGCTGGCGTGCCAGCGGTAGTGCGGCCGGTCGCGGTGCGGGATGTGCCCGTCGGCGTGCGACTCGGGACAGCCGAACAGGCCTCCGTTGGCGGGCAGGACGGGCGTCAGCGCGAACCAGACGCTGAACGCCTTGGGGTAGGTGTACGTCCACAGCGCCTGGTCCTGGTGCAGCGCCACCTCGGTGCCGACCAGGGCGGGCTTGAGGAAGGCGGCGTGGAAGACGACGGCGGCCTGGTCACCGATGACCTGCCGGGCGATCGCGGTGGCACCGGTGCGGTTGAGGACGGGGCCCCAGATCTCCGGGTCGTTCCAGAGCAGGCGGCGGAGCTTGCGCAGTCGGCGGACGCCGTCCGCCTCGTCGTACTCCGCCTCGTACTCGGGCGCCACGTCTTTTGCCGCGTCGAGGGTGTCGAAGAACTCGACGGCCCGGCGGTGGTCGTCGGCGCCGAGCAGGCCAGGTAGCAGATGGTAGCCGTCCCGGCGGTAGGAGGCCATGTCGATGGTGGGCATGTCGATCAGGTTCCTGTCTGCTGGAAGGGTCAGGAGCCGCCGGACCGGAGGACCTCGCGCATGGGCTGGTCCGGGCGGCGTGCGAGTGCCGCGACGGCGGCGAGAAATGCCCTGGCGAACTCGTGGACGTACCTGTCCGGGTACTCGGACCGGTAGTACAGCGCGGTGAACTGCAGGGTGGTGCCGTCCCGGAGGAGCCACATGTGCAGGCCGGGGGAATCGGCGGTCTCCGGCAGGGCCACTGGCTCGACCGTGAGGTCGCCGAGCCGCAGCGACCCGCCCCACAGCTCGTTGAACATGAAATAGATGCCGGGGTCCTTGCGGAATCCGCTGGGCACCTGGGGCCACATCGCGCGGCGGACGTACCAGGCCGGCAGGTCGCCGTGCGCGGTGGCCGCGAGCGCCGTCTCGGTGACGCGGGCGACGAACCGGTCGAAGGGCAGGCCGAGGTCGACGTCGGTGGTCGGGAAGACACCGTTGGCGAACCAGCCGACGGTGTCCTGGAATTCCGGCTCCAGCCGGTTGGCGGAGCTGGTGAGCAGGGTGACCTGGGACCGGCCGGTCTGATGGGCGACGAGGGCCTTCAGCGCCGCGATGGTGACACAGTACGGAGTCGCCCGGAGCTTGCGGCAGACGGCGTCCAGCGCCTCGCCGACCTCACCCGGCACCGCCAGATGCAGGGCGGCCGGATCCGACAGCCCCTGGTTGGGACGGTATCCGGGCAGCCGGATGGCGATCGAGGAAGGATCGTCGCCCAGTTGGGATTTCCAGTATTCCGCGACTTCGTCGATGCGGCCGTGCTCGAAACGGTCCCACTGCCGCGCGGACCAGTCCGCGTAGCTGCCGGAGTCGGTGAGTTCGGCACGGCCGCCGTCGAGCCGGGCCCGGTAGGCGGCGTCGAGGTCCGCGGTGAGGACGTCCAGGGACCAGCCGTCCGCGCCCATGTGGTCGAAGACCAGGGCCAGGTAGGCCTCGTCGGGCGCGGAACGCACCAGGTGCGCCCGGATCAGCGGCCCGGCGTACCGGTCGAAGGGCCGGCGGACCTCGGCGTCGAGGATCCGCAGTGCCTCCCCGGTGCGTTCGCCCTCGGGCAGCCTGCGGACGTCCTCCACGAACAGCTCGGGGAGCGCCTCGGGCATCACGTGCTGGCGTACGGTGCCGTCCTGCACCCGGAACACCGTGCGCAGGGAAGGGTGTTGTGCGGTCAGCGTCTGGAGAGCGCCGTGCAGCGCCGCCAGGTCGAGCGGGCCGCGTAACCGGTAGGCGACGTGGAACTGCAGCGCCGGCGCGTCCGGGTCGTTCAGGCTGGACAGCAGGGCCCACTCCTGGGCCATCGAGGCCCGGCCCTGGTGGGCCGCCGCGGCGGTGGAGCCGCCGCTCGGCGTCCGACCGGCTCTGCGCGCCTCCTCGACGCGGTCCGCGAGCTGGCGGATGGAGTCCGCGGTGAAGACCGATCTGGCTGACACCCGGACCCCGAGTCGCTCGGCGGTCCGCTTGATCACCCGGAAGGCCAGCAGGCTGTTGCCGCCGAGGTCGAAGAAGTTGTCGGTGGCGCCGACGTCCTGGGACTCCAGCACCTCACGGTGGATGCGGAGCAGGACATCGAGGGTGGTGCCGACGGCGGCGGAAGGTTGATGCACAGTCACGTTCAGGTCTCCAGCCCCGGGTCATCCGAATGTGGCCTGATAGAAGTCCGCGAGAATTTCAACCGCGGAATCCCGCAGGAATGACGTGTGACTGCCCTCGGTCAGTACGCAGGAGAATGTCCTGGTCGTTCGACGGGAGAGCATCCTGGTGCGCTCGCCCTCCGGGACGACGGGACTGTCGCGGGCGATCACCGAGAGGACAGGTGTTCCGAGAGAGCTGATGGCATCGATCAGATGGCTGTAATCGTAATGCCATTTAAGGAAACTCCCCTCTGCCCATTCATCGGCCTCGTAGCGCTCCATGCACGGCTCGAAAGCCTGGTCGAGAAGGGCGACACTGGCAATTAAGGAAGGACCCAGGGAAACGGCGAGAACCGCAGCGACCAACGCGCCGTAGGAATGTCCGACCACATGCACCGGGCGGGGCAGGGGGTCGGCGATCCGCTGGACATCGGCGGCGAAGTCCAGCGGTGAATATCCCCAGGCCGGGGCCGGACTGGCGCCGTGTGCACGAAGCGACGGATACACAGCGACCGCACCCGTCGGGCACAGCGCGTCCCCGATGGGCCGCAGTACGGTCTTGTCGTCCCCGAAGCCGTGCAGCAGCAGCATGGAGCCCGGGGCCCCGCGCTCGTCGGCAGTACCGGGCACACGATCGAAGTCGAGTAACCGGACGGATCCGACGGCCGCCAGTTCGGGTGGCGTGGCGGTCGGTGGCGGGTCTTTCCCGGGAAGCCGTGCGTCCGGCGTCATCCGAACTGGGAGACGGGTCGACCGAGGTCGGCGGGGACCGTTCCGGTCGGCCACACGCCGCCGCGGTAGGAGCCGGCCGCGGTCGCTCCGTACAGTGACGCGTATCCCTCGGGCAGGACGGGGCTGCCGGAGAAGGCGAGCCAGAGGCGGAGCAGCAGGCGGCCCTGTCCCCCGCCACCGGTGAACGCGGTCCGGGCGTGCAGGACGCTGAAGTTGTTGATCAGCTGGAGATCGCCCGCCCGTAGTTCCATGTCGAGTGCGACACCGGGGCGCTGGAGGATCTCGTCGACGGCGTCCATCGCGGCCAGCTGGCTCTCGGTGAGCCGGGGCGCACCGGCATGCCGCTGGGAACCGGTGATGAAGCGGCGGACGTAGCGCATCGCGAAGTGGCCGTCCGTCCGGCTGAACACCGGGATGCCGGACCACGGCTGCTCGCCGGGCTGTTCCTCGCCACGCCGGTCGTTCGGGAAGGGCTGGTAGAGCTCGGCGAGCAGTTCCGGACGCTCGGCGAGCAGCAGGTCGTGCACCGTCCTGGAGGACGCGATGCGGCTCAGACCGCCCGCGACGGCGGGGCGGATGCACAGCAGTCCGATCACATCGGTGCGGTCGACGTGGAAGGGGAGTTCGGCCGAGCTCTCGTAGCCGCGTTGGACGGGGCTGGAGATGTCGGCTCCGCGGTCCTCGACCCGGCCCAGGAGGTCGCCCTTGCGGCTCTGCGAGACCGGTCTTCCGAGGAGGAGTCCGAGCAGCCAGTAGGCCATCTCGGTCTCGCGAGGGTCGTCGCCCGCCACCGGGAATCCGGTGACCACCACGCACCCGAGGCCGCCCTCCAGCCGGGAGTGGAGCTCGGCGGCGAACGCGGTGCTGTGCGGCAGATCGGCCGGGCGCGGTGCGCCCAGGTCGGGCCGGCGGTTCGCGGTCACTTCGGCGCGGGCCGCAGCGATCAGTTCGGCCGCTGCTTCGGGAGGGATCGGGACCCGCCAGAGTCCCTCATCCTTCGCGAGATTTTCCCCCAGCCACCCATCGCCCATTGAATGGAGTTTGTCCACTTCTACCTCATTCACTGACGAAAATTATTCATCGCCGGATTTGCATGGTGATTCCGGGTTGGATAATCGACTCAGCTCGTGGCGCCAACGGGGAACGATAGGTCGACCCAATTGAAGCGTCCATATGACGTACATCACTCGCCAGGATGTTTAGCGGTGGGGTGCCACCCCGCGTCGACTCTGTCTTGACCTCGTCAAGTCCGAGATCTAGCGTGGTGGCGGCAAAAAGCGCCTCCCGAGTCCTGGAGAAGTTCCGGCAGGAGCTTTCGCGAGGGTACCGGGGGGTGTCATGCGCTTTGTTCGAGATCCGGGCCGTGGGTGCCCGGCGAACCACTTGCTCTGGATCCGCCCGCCGACTGTCGTCGTATTCAGCCGGCGTTGGGCCCGCGCTGGGCGGTGCCGAAGCGGTGCTCCCGGGCGGCAGGCGACACCTCCGCTCCGTGTCCGTCCCCGGAGCCGTCGTCATGGACGCTGTTCGGCCTCGCCCCGCTCCGTCGGCCAGCGACGCCCGGCCGCCGATACCCCAGGAGGGGCATGTCTCGCCGCTTGTTCACCTCGGAGTCCGTGACCGAGGGACACCCCGACAAGATCGCCGACCAGATCAGCGACGCCATCCTCGACGCACTCCTGCGGGAGGACCCGACGTCCCGGGTCGCCGTGGAGACGCTCATCACCACCGGCCAGGTGCACGTGGTCGGCGAGGTGACCACCAAGGCGTACGTGCCGATAGCCCAGCTCGTCCGTGACAGGATTCTGGAGATCGGCTACGACAGCTCCGAGAAGGGCTTCGACGGCGCCTCCTGCGGCGTCTCGGTTTCCATCGGCTCCCAGTCACCCGACATCGCGCAGGGCGTGGACGGAACCCTGGCCGTCGGTGCGGAGGCGTTGGACAGGCAGGGCGCGGGCGACCAGGGCCTGATGTTCGGTCACGCGACCGAGGAGACACCTGAGTTGATGCCGCTGCCGATCACTCTGGCGCACCGGCTCTCACAGCGGCTCTCCGCGGTGCGTAAGGACGGGACCGTCTCCTGCCTGCGGCCCGACGGGAAGACCCAGGTCACCATCGAGTACGACGGCGACAAGGCCGTCCGCCTGGACACCGTGGTCGTTTCCACCCAGCACGCCGCCGGCATCGACCTGGAGTCGCTGCTCACCCCGGACATCCGCGCCCACGTGGTCGGGCCGGAGCTGAAGCGCCTGGCCGAGGACGGCATCGCCCTGGAGACCGACGGCTACCGCCTGCTGGTCAACCCGACCGGCCGCTTCGAGACCGGCGGCCCGATGGGCGACGCCGGCCTCACCGGCCGCAAGATCATCGTCGACACCTACGGCGGCATGGCCCGCCACGGCGGCGGCGCCTTCTCCGGCAAGGACCCGTCCAAGGTGGACCGCTCGGCCGCGTACGCGATGCGCTGGGTCGCCAAGAACATCGTCGCCGCCGGCCTGGCCCGCCGGGTCGAGGTGCAGGTCGCGTACGCGATCGGCAAAGCCGAGCCGGTCGGCCTGTTCGTCGAGACCTTCGGCACCGAGACCGTCTCCGTCCCGCGCATCCAGAAGGCCGTCACCGAGGTCTTCGACCTGCGCCCGGCCGCCATCATCCGCGATCTGGACCTGCTGCGCCCCATCTACGCTCAGACCGCCGCGTACGGACACTTCGGCCGCGAGCTGCCGGACTTCACCTGGGAACGCACCGACAGGGTCGGGGAGCTGAAGGCGGCCGTCGCGTGAACCGGCCGGAGAACACCCCCGAGGGCCCGTTCCGGTCGTCCATCACCTGGGACGACGGTGCCGTGCTCGCCGTGGACCAGCGCGCGCTGCCCCACGAGTACCGGGTGCTGCGGCTGGAGACGGTCGACCAGCTGATCGACGCCATCCGCTCCCTGTCCGTGCGCGGTGCCCCTGCCATCGGACTGGCCGGGGCGCTCGGTGTGGCCCTGTCGGCCCACCTGAACCGGACGCGGCCCGACGGAGCGGTGGACGAGGCGGCGGTGCGCGCCGACAGCGCCCGGATCGTCGCCGCCCGGCCCACCGCCGTCAACCTCGCCTGGGCTGTGGAACGGGCGCTTCAGCGGCTCGCCGACGGGCCCGAGGCCGTCCTGGCGCAGGCCGTGTCGATGCTGGCCGAGGACGCCGCCGTGAACCGGGCCGCCGTACGGAACGCCGCGGACCTGGTGGCGACCCTCACCCCGGACCGGCCGCTGCGCATCCTCACCCACTGCAACACCGGTCGGCTGGCGACCGCCGCGGTCGGCACCGCCCTCGGCACGATTCTGGAACTCGCCGCCCGCGGACAGGTCGCCAACGTGCTGGTGGATGAGACCCGCCCGCTGTTGCAGGGCGCACGCCTGACCGCGTGGGAACTCGGCGAGGCAGGAGTGCCGTACCAGGTGTGCGTGGACTCGGCCGCAGCCGCCGCGATGTCCCGCGGACTGGTGGACTGTGTGCTGGTGGGCGCGGACCGGATCGCCGCCAACGGCGACACCGCCAACAAGATCGGTACGTACGGCCTGGCCGTGGCGGCCGCCCGGCACGGTATCCCGTTCGTGGTGGTCGCCCCCGAGTCGACCTGGGACCGTCGACTGGCCGCCGGCAGCGGGATCCTGATCGAGGAGAGGGCGGCCGCGGAGGTCACCACCATCGCGGGTTCGCCGACCGCCCCGGCCGGAGCGGCCGTCTTCAACCCGGCCTTCGACGTCACCCCGGCCGAACTGATCACCGCCGTCGTCTCGGAGCGGCAGGTCTTCCGGCCGACGGCCGCGGCCGGCCCGCCGGGGGACGAACTCGGGGAGCGTGTCACCGAGTTGCTCACCTGCTTCCCCGACCACCCGCAGCCGGGGATCCTCTTCTGGGACCTGGCCGGTGTCTACGCGGAACCGGGCCTGCTCGGTCGGATCGCGGACCGGATCGCCGACACCTTCGCCGGGCGGTTCGACCGGATCCTCGGCGTCGAGTCCCGCGGCTTCGTGCTCGGTGCGGCCCTCGCCGTCCGGACCGGCACGCCGCTCGTCCTGGCCCGCAAGCCGGGCAAGCTTCCCGGCCCCGTCCACCAGGCGTCCTACAGCCTTGAGTACGGCGACGACCTGCTGGAACTCCACAAGGGCGCTGTCCTGCCCGGCGAGCGGGTGCTCTGCGTGGACGACGTGCTCGCCACCGGAGGCACTCTCGCGGCCACGGGCCGCCTCGTCACCGACGCGGGCGCCGAGGTGGCAGGGATGGCCGCGGTGGTCGAACTGCTCGGCCTCGGCGGAGCACAGCGGTTGTCCGCCCACAGTCTCTCGACCCTGAGCAAGGTGTCCGCATGACCGTCGACCCCACCGGAACCACGCCCTCGTCCGACGCCGACCGCCGACGCGTGGGCGGCAGCCTCGCCGATCTCTCCCGCGACCTCTACCGACGCGGCTGGATGCCCGGCACCTCCGGGAACATCTCCGCCCGGCTCCCGCACGAACGCCATGCCCTGATCACCGCCAGCGGGCGGGACAAGGGCGAACTGACGGCCGGGGACACGGTCGTGGTGGACGCGGACAGCGGGCGGGACGTCGCCCCGGGAGCGCTGCGGCCGTCCGCCGAGACCTCGATCCACGCCGCCGTCTACCGGACCACCGGCGCCGGAGCCGTCATCCACGTCCACGCGCCGTACGCGACGGCGACGGCCAGTGGTGTCCGGACCGATCGGGTGCGCCCGCTGCGGCTCGAACACTTCGAGTTGCTGAAGGGACTCGCCCTGGCCGACCCCTCCCGGACCGACCTGCCGGTGTTCCCCAACTGGCCGGATGTGGACCGCATCGCCGACGACGTCGCGAGCTACCTGGAACGGACTCCCCAGGCCCCGCCCGGACTGCTCATCGCCCACCACGGAATCACCACCTGGGGGCGTGACCTCGCCGAGGCCCGCAACCGCCTCGAGTGCCTGGAGGCGATCTGCCAGCTCCTGGTCCTCGGTGTCGGGCCGGCCGACCCCATCACCACCAACCAAGCCGAGGTGAAACGATCATGACCCTGCTTCAGGTCATGCCGGAGCACGCGCCGGACGAGGTGCTGCTGCGCACGGGCGACGAACACCGGATCGCGGAGGCGCTGCGGGACCGCGGTGTCGAGTTCCGCCGGTGGGGCCTGCGGGGCGCGCTCACCGGGACGGAGTCCTCCGAGGACGTCCTCGCGCTCTACCGGGCCGAGGTCGACGACCTGTGCGCCCGGGAGGGGCTGCGGGTCGTGGACGTGGCCCAGCTCCTGCCCGAGCCGGGGCCGGAGTGGGAGGAAAAGGCGCGTCAGGCCCGTTCGACCTTCCTGGCGGAGCACCGGCACGCCGAGGACGAGGTGCGCTTCTTCATCCACGGCGCGGGTTGCTTCTACCTCCACGTGGACGGCAAGGTGTACGCGGTCGTCTGCACGGCGGGTGACCTGCTGTCGGTTCCGGCGGGCACCCGTCACTGGTTCGACATGGGCAGCCGCCCGCAGTTCGCCGCCATCCGCTTCTTCAAGGAGAAGGACGGCTGGGTGGGGGACTTCACCGGCGACACCATCGCCACCCGGTTCCCGGACCTCGACGCGCTGCTGTCGGCGGACGCGTGATCACGGCGACCGTACGGGCGGCCGTCCTCGACATCGAGGGCACCACCGGATCCGCCGCGCACGTGTACGACGTGCTGTTCCCGTACGCTCGGGCCCGGTTGGCGGACTGGTTCGCGGGCCACCGCGACGACCCCTGCCATGCCGAACTCCTCGCGGAGATATCGGAGTCGGCGGGAAAGACGGTGGACGAGGCCCAGGCCGTGGCGGCGCTCACGGCATGGGCCGACGCCGACGTCAAGGCCGCCCCGCTCAAGCGGGTCCAAGGGCTGATCTGGGCCGAGGGCTTCAGCGACGGCACCCTCACCGGCCACGTCTACCCGGACGTACCGCCGGCCCTGCGCGCCTGGCACGCGGCCGGTATCGCCTGTTACGTCTATTCCTCGGGTTCGGTGACCGCCCAGCGCAACTGGTTCGGCCGGAGCAACGAGGGCGACCTGTCCGCCCTGCTGCGCGGCCACTTCGACCTGCGCAACGCTGGCTCCAAGACCGAGGCCGCCTCGTACCGGAGCATCAGCCGGGCCATCGGGGTGGAACCCCGCTTCACCGTGTTCCTCAGCGACCGCGTCGGAGAACTCGACGCGGCCGCCGCCGCGGGCTGGCGCACGGTGGCCGTGCGCCGCCCCGAGGATCCGAGCGCGCCGACGGGTGAACACCCGCTGGTGACCGCCCTGGACCAGATCGAGCTGACCGGCCCCCGGCCGACCGGCCCGGGCTCACCCACTCCCGGAGGCGAGGACCCAACATGACCCCAGCACCTGACCGGGTCGCCGAGATCGCGGTGATCGGCGGCAGCGGGTTCTACCAACTGCTCGAAGACGCCGAGGAGATGGCGGTGACCACGCCGTACGGGGAACCCTCGGAGACCGTCTCCGTCGGCACCGTGGCCGGCCGCAGCGTCGCCTTCCTGCCCCGCCACGGCCGCGGCCACTCGCTGCCCCCGCACCGTATCAACTACCGCGCCAACCTCTGGGCCCTGCGCTCGCTAGGCGTCCGTCAGGTGCTCGCCCCCTGCGCGGTCGGCTCGCTGCTGCGCGATCTGGGACCGGGCAGCATCGTGGTGCCGGACCAGTTGGTGGACCGTACTTCCGGGCGCGTCCAGACCTTCTACGAGGAGGGCGCGGTCCACGTCTCCTTCGCCGACCCGTACTGCGTCGATGGCCGGGCCGCGGTGGTCAAGGCGGCCGCCACGACGGGCGACGCCGTCACGGACGGCGGCACCATGGTGGTGATCGAGGGCCCTCGCTTCTCCACCCGCGCGGAGTCCCGGTGGTACACCTCGGCCGGCTGGTCGCTGGTCAACATGACTGGCCATCCCGAAGCGGTGCTGGCGCGCGAACTAGGCCTCTGCTACACCTCGGTGGCCCTGGTGACCGACTTCGACGCCGGGATCGACGCCACCGAGAGCGTCGCCCAGGAAGAGGTGTTCGAGGTCTTCGCCCGGCACACCGAACGCCTGCGCAAACTGGTGCTGGAAGCGGTGGCCGGACTCCCCGCGCAGCGCCGGTGCGCCTGTGCGGGAGCCCTTGCCGGTGTGACACTGCCTTTCGACCTCCCGTAGCCGCTTCGGCCCACCGGGAGACCCCCAACACGCGTGCCCGGCACGCACAGAACGACAGGGAGACAGATGCCGAACTTGAGGACAGCGGAGCTCTGGCGGTCGGTGATACCGGAACCGGGGCCGGTCCGCGGGCTGGCGGTCGCCGCCCTCACCAGCAGGGTCGGCCGCGGCCTCTTCGCCACCGTGCTGCCGCTCTACCTGACCCGGGAGGTCGGCCTGCCGGCCGGGCAGGTCGGCATCGGACTGACACTCGCCTCGCTGGTGGGCCTCACCGTCGGAGTCCCGGCGGGCTACCTGTCCGACGTCTTCGGGCCGCGCGGGCTGCGGGCCGCCGCACGGACCGCCGAGGCGCTGCTGCTCTGCGGCTACGTGCTGCTCGACAGTTTCGCCGCGTTCCTGGTGGTGGCCTGCGCGGTGACGCTCTTCGAATCGGCGGGACTCGCCGCCGAGGGCGCGCTGATCGCCGGATCCGCGGCGCCCGATCAGCGGGTGCGCACCCGCGCCTACCTCCGGTCGGTCAACAACGCCGGCTGGACGCTGGGCGCCGTCATCGCGGGTGGCGCCCTGCTGGCCGACACCGGCCGGGCCTACCAGGTGGTAGTGCTGATCGCCGCCGGGTGCTACCTGGTCTCGGCGGCGGCGACGATGAGGGTGCCGGCTGTCCCCCCGGTGCCCAGGACGAAGGACGGTCCGCGCTGGGTCGTCCTGCGCGACCGCCCCTTTGTCCTGCTCACCATGCTGAACGCCGTCCTCGGCATGAACCTCGGCCTGTTCACGGTGGCCCTGCCGCTGTTCATCACCACCCACACGAAGGTGCCGGTGGCGCTGTACTCGGTGATCGTGCTGATCAACTCGATCGCGGCCACGGTCTTCCAGGTGCGCGCCAGCAAGGGCTCCGACACCGTGCGCGGAGCCGCCACCGCCCAACTGCGCTCCGGAATCCTGTTCGCCGGGTGCTGCGCGCTGTGGGCCCTGGCCGACGGGCAGTCGGTGTGGCTGGCCGCGGCTTTCCTGCTGGCCGGTGCCGGAGTGCACGTGGCGGGGGAGCTGTTCCAGTCGGCCGGCGCCTGGGGCCTGTCCTTCGAACTCGCCCCCGAGCACGCCGTGGGCCAGTACCAGGGGATGTTCGGGGTCGGACGCGACCTCGGTCAGATCCTCACGCCGGTGGTCGCCACCACCGCCATGGTCAGCGGGGGCTGGGTCGGCTGCCTGCTCCTGGGTGCGATGTTCCTGATCGCGGGAGTCGCGGTGCCGCCCGCCGCCCGCTGGGCCGAGAACCGGATGGTGGGCATCACCGGCCCCCAGGAGGCAGCGGTCTGATCGTCCGCCCCCGTGGCCGTACCCCTTCGGCGAAGTGAGAGATGATGGCTGTCGTCCTGTCCGTTTCGGGAAGTCCCTCTTTGCACTCCCGTACCACCGGTCTGCTGCGCCACGTCGACGCGATGCTGTCCGCCCGGGGGCACACCGTCCTCTCGCTGGACGTCCGGACCCTGTCCGCCGACGCGCTGCTCGGCACCGATCCGGCCCACCCCGAACTGACCCGCGTCGCAGAGCTGTTCGAGCTGGCGGAGGGCGTGGTCATCGCCTCGCCGGTCTACAAGGCGGCGTACGCGGGACTGCTGAAGTGCTTGCTGGACCGGCTCCCGCAGCACGCCCTCGCAGGGAAGACCGTGCTGCCGCTGGCCACCGGGGGATCGACGGCGCACGTCCTCGCCATCGACTACGCGCTGCGGCCGGTGCTGTCCTCGATGGGGGCGTTCCACGTCGTCCAGGGGTGGTTCGTCCTGGACCGCTGCGTCACCTTCGATGAGCGGGCAGGCGTGACCGTCGAGCCTGCGGCCGAGGCCGGCCTGCGGAAGGTGGTCGAACGCTTCTCCGTGGCGCTCGGCCACCGCTTGCTGCCGGCCGCCCCGGCCGAGGCCGGCTGAGCGCCGTGGGCCCGGAAGCCTTCCGGCCGGAGGCCCGTGCCGTGGCTGTCACGGCCTCCGGCCGGGCCCCGCGCGGCACACGCCGGCGATTGCGTCGGTCAGTCGGCCGAAGCCACCGGCAGGAGGCCGGCCTCCCGTTCCGTCACGACGTTCGCCGAGAACCAGTCGACCAGGTCCTGCAGACGGCGGGCCAGCTCGTCCTCGTCCGCTGCCGAGACCACCGCATGCCCGGCCCTGGGCAGATAAGCGGCGGCGGTGTTGTTGAGCAGGCTCTCGTCGACGGTGCAGAACACCACACCGGGACGGGCCATGACCTCGTCGTGGGTCGGCATCGCCCGGAGGACGTCGAGCGGAACCGGCAGGCACACCGCGCCGTACACGACGCCGTCCGGGTAGGAGGGCTCGGCGGTCAGGCCGCACGGCCTGCCGAGCACCACGCGCGCCCACTCGTCCCGCAGGTTCACGCGGAAGGCGTGCTGGAAGAGGTCGTCGATCCACAGGCCTCCCACCCGGGCCGCGCACTCGCCGAACACGGCGCGACCGTCGGAGTCCAGGAAGGCCTCAAGGTGGAACACGCCGTCCCGGTACTCCAGGGCGTTCAGCGCCGTCCCGGTGAGGGAGCGCATCGACCGGTAGAACTCCTCGTGCCGGTCGGGCCGAAGGGCAGTGCTCCCGATCAGTCCACCCGTGGACATTCCGATGACGTTCTGGTGGTACCGCGACACGCCCAGAACCCGCACCTCGCCGTCGCGCACGAGCCCGTCGACGTGGAACTCCGTGCCACGGACGTACTCCTCCAGGAGCCACGGCCCGCCACTCGACGCGGACGCCCGTTCCAGACATTCCCGGAGGTGATCCGGATGCCGTGCGACAAAAGTGTTCTGAGAACCCTTTCCATCGATGGGCTTGAGAACCCTCGGGAATTCTAGCGAATCACAGTCAAGCGTTGCGGGGGAATTCACGAGTTCGCATACGGCAGTTGCCACTCCCGCTCTGCGGACTTTCCCCTTCTGGACGAACTTGTCGCGCATGCCGAGCGCCTTCACCGCGGCTCCGTGACTGAAGCCGTAAAGGTCGGAGATGGTCGCTGCCGACACCACGCAGAACTCCAGGACGCTGCATACGGCGTCGAATTCGCTGACCCGGACATTGGCGCGGACCAGGCCGCCGAGGATCGACTCCACGTTCGTCGGATCGGTCACGGCTACTGTCGACACGCCGGCTGCCTGGGCTTTTGCGATGTCTTCGGGGGGAACCGCACAGGTGACCCGGGCCCCGGCGCGGGTCAGTGCGGCCACCGCGCGAGGCATCCAGCCTATGTGGAGAATATGAGGGAGCTGCTTCATCGATATGCTCCAGAGATCGGGCGAAACGACTTTTCGGCGAAATCTCGATTGCCCGGAGCATGCTAACAGTCGGTTTCCTTCTGTGTCATCGTAAACAATCCGAGAATTTTGCGTGACCCACGCCACATCCGTCGCGGTATTGCTCGGTGATGTTCTCGGGTAGCTTTACCGCCGCTGCCCTGGACAGACGTTCGACGGGTTACATGTCCGAGCTGTCCGGCCGCATTCTGGGGCCGGACAGCCATTGAAGCGTCCGACGCCGTGCCACTGCATCGACAGGAGGACTGCGTGACCAGGAAACAAGATCAGGACTCGGGTCCCACGCTCGGTGAGGTACTGGGCTCCTTCCGGCCGGCCGGTCCGCCGGGCGCCGAGGTCCGCGAGCGTCGCCGCCAGCTGGCGGAGTTCGTCAGGGCCGCCGAGCCGCGGGTCCACCGGGCGCCGTCCGCCGACCGGGAGCGGATGCGCCGGCTGCTGGGGTGGGACGACGAGTCGCTGCACCGGTTCATCGAATCGCCGATGGTCGTGCACACCTCGACCCACGCCAGCCTGAACGCCTACGCGCCCATGCTGGCGTTCCCCTGGTACGCGCTGCGGCTGATCACCCGGGCTACCGGGACCGCCGGCGGCGGCACGCACCTGCGCACCCTGCTGACGCACAACAACGTCACCGACAACCGCTGGAAGCCCAACGCCTGGTGGCGCCGCGACCGGCGCGGTCGGCTGGTGCGTACCCAACTGCTCAGTCAGCGACCCAAGTTCAGGCACCAGGTGCTGCTGACCCAGCCCGTCCCGGAGGTCACCGCGGACGACCTGGCCCCGACGGACGCCGAGGCTCTCGAACTCGCCCGCCACGCCACCAACTTCGCCTACTTCGCGATGATCTACCGGATCTCGCTGGAGCGGCAGGTGGGGCTGCACGTCCCCGGCGGCACTGTCGAGGTGCCCATCGACATGATGAACACCTTCTCGCTCACCCGCGGTGACTACGGCGGCTGGGTCGACGCCCTCTACACCGGTGGCTACGCGCTGCGGGGGATCGGCGAGGACAACAAGCTGACGGACCTGCCGCAGGAGACCGCGTCGGCGCTGCCTCCGCCCGACGCGCTGGACCTCCGCTCGACCCTCATCTGCCCCAACTACATGAACCTCGGCCATGCCTACCGGATGTCGGTGAGCGCGACCATCGGCGCGGACCGGATGACCTCGTACGAGGCCGAGATGGGCGAGGTGCTGTCGCGCTTCTTCCTGACGCTCGGTGAGGGATTCGACCGCCCGCAGTTCCTCGGGGTCTCCCGCACCGAGATCGACCTTCTCGCACCACTGCCGGACCAACTCGTGGCGGATCTCGCCGACCAGGGCGGTCAGCCGTCGTTCCCGCTGTACGCGGCGACCTACGGAGAGAGTCTCGTCCCCGCGCTCGACGCGGCCCTTGAGCACTCGGTGGGAACCGTCGCGACGATCAGCGCACGCGCCTCGGCCGCCCCGGCACTCGCGTGAACCGGAAGCCACCGTCTCCCACTCATCGAGAGGAAGTACCGCAGTGACCAGTTTCGACCAGCACGGCGTCGTCATCCGTCGCAGGGAGCTGAAGTTCACCGAGGAGGACGGCTGTCGGGTGAGCCGCCCGGTCGGTCCCCACGTGGGCGCCGAGTTCGTCTCCGTCGACATCGTGTGCATCCCGCACGGCGCGAGCTGGAAGCCCGACGTCTACCGGCAGGAGGAGACCACCGCCATCGTCTTCGAGGGCACAGGGACGGCGCAGGTGGGCGACGAGACCAGCCCGATGATCAAGGGCTCCACGGCCTACGCGCCGACGGACCAGCAGATCACCTTCACCGCCGACAGCGACGAGATGACGGTGTACTTCTGGCGGGCCGTCCTGCCCGAGGGCAGGCCCCGCAGTGCCGCCCCGAGGCTCTTCAACACCGTGTACGACACCTCGAAGGGCATCCACAAGTTCGCCGGCACCGGGGAGATCGCCCCGGTGGAAAGCGAGCGGCGGGCCTACATGAACTTCCCGCACTGGCCCGGTAACGGGTGCGCCTACCTGTGTATCAACAGCGGCATGGGCGCGCCGGGCAACACCTTCAACATCCACGCCCACCCGGGTGCCGAGGACGCGCTGTTCGCCATGGAGGGAAGCGGGCAGTTCTTCCTCGGCGACCAGTGGCTCGACATGGAGCCCGGCGACGGCGTCTTCGCCCGCTCAGGCACCCTCCACGGCACCCGCAACCCCGACCGTCCGGGTGCTCCCGAGCTGTTCGTCTCCGTCGGCGGGCCCGTTCCGTACGACGAGAGCCTCTACCGCGCGGCGGGCCTGTCGCCCGAGCTCGTCTAGGGCCTTTCCACGGGCCGGGGCGCGCCCGTCGCCCCGGCCCGCCCATCCGGCGGGCATCCGCCCCTCATGCGCAGAGAAGGTGTGTGTTCATGCCAGTGGTCACCGTGGACTGGTGGAGCGGGAGCGAGCACGAGAACCGACGCGAACTCGTCGAGGAGGTCACCGCGACCGTGTCCAGGATCGCCGGCTGCCCGCAGGACGCGGTCACCGTGATCATCCGCGACGTGGAGCAGACCCATTGGGGCAAGGGCGGCCGACTTGCCTCGGACAACTGACGGTTCGACATGACGCCCCGGCAGCGGCCGGGGCGTCAGGAAGGCACAGTGATGGCTGTTTCTGAACAGGTCGGCGCGATCGTCCGAGCGTCGGAGCTCACCTTCCGCCCGGTGGACGGGTGCTCGGTGGCGACCGCGGTCGGTCCGGAGCTGGGCGCCGACATCATCCGGCTCGACGTCGTCCGGGTTCCCCCGGGCGGACGGTGGGAGCCTGCGGGATCGGCGGACGAGGAGAACGTCGTCGTCGTGTTCGCCGGTTCCGGCGAGGCCGGTTCCGGCGCATCACGGGCGCGGGTGGCCAGGGCCGACGCGGTCTACGCCCCCACGGGCGACCGCTACTGTCTCGCCGCGGCGGACACCGAGGGCCTGACCGCCTACGTCTGGCGTACCCGACTGCTGCCCGGCCGTACCCACGGGGCAAGGCAGGCCCGCTTCAGCAACCTGTGGTGTACGGACACCCAGCTGCGTGGGTTCGGCGGGACGGGCCAGGTGGCCGCGTCCGAGCGGACCGCGACGATGAACTTCCTGTTCTGGCCGGGCACCGGAACCCCGCAACTGTGCCTCCACTGCGGCGTGATGCAGCCCGGCGAGTACTTCAATGTGCACGTCCACCCCGAGAGCGAGGAGGCGTTCATCGCCTTCGAAGGGACGGGGCAGATGTACCTGGCGGACCGCTGGATCGACGTCTCGCCCGGTGACGCGCTGTTCGCCCCGCCCGGCGTCCCGCACGGCACCCGCCACGACGACGAGGATCCGGCGGCCGCACGGTTCGCCACCTGCGGCGGCCCGACCCCCTTCGACCCGGTCCTCTACCAGCGCGCCGGCGTCTCGGCGCAGGTGAGGTGACGCTGCGGATGTGCCGAATATTCGGGCACTTCGACGCCCAGGTCACCGCGCACGAGATGCGGACCGTCTCCGCCGTCCAACGGCACGGCGGGCCGGACGCGCAGGCCCAGGCGATCGGCCGCGGCTGGGCGCTGGGCATCAACCGGCTGGCCGTCATGGACCTGGCCGGCGGCCGACAGCCGTACCGCCTGGGCAGCCACCTCACCGTGGTGTTCAACGGTGAGATCTACAACCACGCCGAGCTGCGCCGACGGTTGGTGGCTCGCGGCCACCGGATCGACGACGACTGCGACGGCTCGGTGCTGCCCGCGCTCTACGCCGAGTACGGCCCGGCCTTCACCGACCACCTCGACGGCATGTACGCCGTCGCCGTCATTGATCTGAGGGACGAGCCGACGCTCGTCCTGGCCACCGACGACATCGGCATGAAGCCCCTCTACTACCAGTGGGACGCGTTCCGCAGGCAGTTGTACTTCTCCTCCGAACTGCCGGCGCTGCTCGCCTTCCGCGGTGTGCGGGCGGCCGTCTGGGAACCCGGTCTGGACGAGTACCTGTCGACCAAGACCCCGTTCGGCGAGCAGACGATGTTCGACGGGATCCAGGTGCTGCCGCCGGCGGCCACCGCCCAGGTCAGCCGCTCGGGCGGGCTGCGGATCCACCGGCGGGTCGACCCCGCGCAACCGGAGCCGGACACCGACCCGGTGGCCGCCGCGGACCGCGTGCTCGCCCTGCTGCGCCAGGAGACGCACCGACTGATCCACGCCGACGTCCCGGTGGCCGCGATCACCAGCGGAGGCCTGGACTCCAGCTTGGTGTCGGCACTGGCCGCCGAGGCCGTCGACGGCCTGCACAGCTTCAACATCGCGTACACCGGGCGATGGCCGAGCGACGAGCGGGAGTTCGCCCGCGAGGTCGCGAAGCGCAACGGCACCCGCCACCACCAGGTGGAGATCGACCCGGAGAGCTTCCCCGAGCTGCTGCCCGACGTGGTCTGGCACCTCGGGCAGCCCAACGCCGACCCGATCACTCTCAGCACCCACGCGCTGTTCGGCGCGGTGCGCGACGCGGGTTTCACCGTGGCGCTCACCGGTGACGCGGCGGACGAGCTGTTCGGCGGGTACGACCGGATCCGCCAGGCCGTGGAGACCCCGCACGGAGAGGACTGGATCACCGGGTACGTCGAGGCTCTCGCGGCGGTTCCCGCCGCACTGCGCACCGAGCTGTACTCCTCGGAGTACCGCCACTACGTCGAGGTCCGGGGGTCGGCGTCCGAACGCATCGCCGGGGAACTGGCCGCATCGGAGCTGGGACGCATGGAGACCCTGACCGCCTTCGAGGCCGGTCAGCGGCTGCCCGCCTACCACCTGCGGCGGGTCGATCACCTCAGCATGTCCGCTTCTGTGGAGGTGCGCCTGCCGTTCTGCCAGCCGGCCGTCCAGCGGTACGCCCGCTCGCTCTCGTCGAGCCTGAAGATCGCCGGGGGCCGGGGCAAGGACGTGCTGTACCGCGCCGCCGGCGGACTGCTGCCCGATTCGGTGCTCGACCGGCCGAAGCAGCCCTTCACGCTGCCGATCACCGCCATGATCGCTCCCGGCGCGGCGCTCCACGGCTTCGTCCGGGACGTGCTCTCGCCGACTGCCCTGCGCCGGCACGGACTGGTCGAACCTGCCCGGGTGGAGCGCCTGTTCGAGGAACAGGCGGCCCGGCCGTCGCAACGGTCCGCGCTCGCGTTGTGGTCACTGATGGTGCATCAGTTGTGGATCGACCAGTTCTGTTCCGCCGCTGGCCTGAAGGCGGACGATACGGTCGATCCGCCCGGCGACGGGACGGCCGCGTGATCGCGTACATCGCCAAGGCCGACGGTGCGCCGTGCCCGACGCTGGTGCTCGATGCCGCCGAGCTGCCCTCGACCGAGGCCGACCTGCGTCCGGTGCTGGCTGATTTGAGAGGGTGGCTGGAGGAGAACGGGAACGGTGACGTACTCAAGATCGCCATCGTCGCGCCGTCCCCGCACCCGCTGTTCGACCTGGACTACCGCTTCGTGCAGTGCTTGCCGGACCGGCGCGACGCGTTCGACTTCCACGGGAGTTGCGGCCATTCGATCCTCTCCTGCCTGGTCGTCGCCCATGCCCGCCGATGGACACCGCGCCCGGCGCCGGGCGACCGGGTCCGGCTGCGGATCCTCAACAACGGGGACCAGATCGTCTGCGAGGTCGACGAGTCACGGCGGCACGGCGGCAGCTTCACCATGTACTTCGTCCAGCCGCCGGGGGAGAGTGTCTGCCGGGCCCTGATGACCGGCAATCCGGTCGACCGGCTGTCGACCCCCTCCGGCTCGTACGAGGCGTCGCTGGTGTCCCTCGGCAATCCCTATGTCTTCGTCGACGCCAAGGAACTGGGGATCGGATCGCAGCGCGAGCTGTTCGAGGCCGGGGACGACATCTTCGACGAGATGCTGCGGATCCGCCGCTCGGCCTCGGCCCTGCTGGGCGTGCCGGACACCAGCGTGTTCCCCAAGATCGCGGTGGTCGGCAGCTACCGCCCCGGCCGGCTGAGCGCCCGGGCGATCACGGTGCCCCGCTGGCACCCGACGCTCGCCCTGACCGGCATCACCTGTCTGGCCACCGCGGCGACGGCCGACGGCACGGTACCGGCGCGGCTGTTCGAGGAGACCGGGGGACGGCCTCCACAGGTCGAGATCGAGACACCGGGCGGCCTCGCCACCGCGACCGCCAAGGTTGAGGACTCCGCGCAGGGGAGGATCCTGCAGTGGGTGAGCGTGAGCCGGAAAGAGGCCCAGATCCGGTCCGGTCCGCTCGAGATCGCACCAGCCATGACCATGTTGCCGAGGAGGCTGAACGGTGCCCTTCACTGAAACCATAGCCCGAGTCGACAGCCGCGAGGCACTTGCCGAGCGGTACGCGCCGCTGTACCGGATCCTGGAGGCCGAGGCCGCCGCCGCGGACACCGCCGGCGAACTGCCGGACCGGGTGCTCGACGCGCTCCGCTCCTCGGGGATCCTGGGAGCGGCCGTTCCGCGCGAGTACGGCGGCCAAGGCGGCGACGCGGTCCTGACGAACCGCCTGATCGAGCAGGTGGCAGGTCTCGACCCCTCCGTCTCCATCATCCTGTTCCAGCACTTCGCGGTCTGCGCCCGGATCACCGAGTGGGGCACGTCGGCTCAGCGCGAGTACTACCTGCCCCGGCTCGCCGACGGCTCGTGGCTCGCCGCCTCCGCGTGGAGCGAGAGCGGCGCCGGGGCGGACAAGCGCAACATCGCGACCAAGGCCGTCCGGGCCGGGAACGGCTGGATCCTCGACGGCGCCAAGGCCTTCACCACCGGCGCGGGCCTGGCGCAGGTGTACCTGATCCTCGCCCAGTCCGCGGCGCCGGGCGGCGGGGATCTGGTGTACGGCAGTGACGGGCAGAGCTTCTACCTCGTTGAGGCCGACACTCCGGGACTAGTCGCGGACACCAGCCTGGACCTCGTCGGCATGCGTGCCTCCGCGACGGGCTTCGTCGAACTGCGCTCCTGCCAGGTGCCGGACAGCGCCCTGCTCGGCCCGGCTGGAAAGGCGGCGACGATCATCGCCGGCGTGCGTGGGTCCGGAGCCACCCTGGGGGCCGTCGCCGTCGGTATCGCCGACGCGGTCTACCGGATGGCGCTTGCCAAGGCCCGTAAACAGGGCCTGACAGACAACCAGTTGACCCGTGACCGGCTGTCCGACCTGTCCGCCCGGGTGGAGGGCGTCCGGGCGGTCGTCGAGGCGGCGGGTCGGCGCGAGGGGCCGAACCCCGGCCTCACCACACTGCGGAGCAAGGTGATGGCCTCGACCCTGGCCGAGGAGATCTGCCTGCAGGTGCAGCGCTACCTCGGCAGTGCCGGCTTCGTCGCGGGCCACCCCGTCAACCGGTTGGCCCGCGACGTCCGAGCCGTCTGTCTGATGGGTCCCACCAACGACCTCTGTCGTCAGTTGATCTCCGCGGAGCAGCCGTCATGACCGAATACGAAGGACCGTATGACCTGGTGATCCGAGGTGGCCGGGTGGTCACCCCCGAAGGGGTCCGGCCGGGCACGGTCGCGGTGCGCGACGGACGGATCGGCGCCCTGCTGCCATCGGACGCACAGGTTCCCGCCGCCGAGACCCTCGATGCGGCCGGTCTCCACGTGATGCCCGGGGTGATCGACTCCCACGTCCACTTCCGTACTCCCGGGCTCACCCACAAGGAGGACTGGGAACACGGCAGCAGGGCTGCGGCCGCGGGCGGTGTCACGACCGTGATCGACATGCCCAACACCCAGCCGCCGCTGCACGACCCGAAAGAAGCGTGGGCCAAGGCGGCGCTCATCGAGGGCAGGTCCCTGGTGGATTACCGCTTCCACATGGGCGTCGGCGCCGACACCGTGGACGTGCTCGCCGACCTGGACCCGCGGGTGGCAACCTCCGTCAAGGTGTTCATGGCCGGCCACCACACCGCCCCGCACGTCATCCACGACCAGAAGGTCCTCGGCAGGATCTTCGAGGTCGCGGCCGACCGCGGGCTGCGGGTGGTCCTGCACGCCGAGGACGGGGGACTGTTCGACCTCCTCGACGGCTACCTCCCGGCGCCCACCAGCTACGGCGCGTACGAGCCCGCCCGCCCGCGCACCGGGGGAATCGTCGCCGTCGCGCGGGTCATCGACCTGGTCCGGGAGCACGGAACCGCCGCCCACATCCTGCACACCTCCTCGGCGGAGGAGTGCGACCTGCTCCTCGCCGCCCGGGAGGCGGGCCTGCCCGTCACCTTCGAGGCCACGCCGCACCATCTGTCCTTCACCCGTCACGACATCACGCGCCTGGGCGCCCGCATCCGGCTCAGCCCCGCCATCCGCGAGGACCGTGACCGGGAGCGGCTGTGGGAGGCGCTCATCCACGACGGACTCGCGACCGTGGGCAGTGACCACGCCCCGCACACCGTCGAGGAGAAGACCAGGCCGGCCGCGGACGCGCCTCCGGGACTGCCCGGGGTGCAGGAGCTGCTGCCCGCCGTCTTTACGGGCATGCGGCAGCGCTGGCCGGAACGGTCCGTCGACGAACTGCTCGCCCAGCTGGCGCGGCTGTGCAGCGGGCGGCCGGCCGAACTGTTCGGTCTGGGGCGGAGCAAGGGCCGTATCGAGGCCGGGTTCGACGCCGATCTCGTCCTTTTCGACGCCGAAGCCACCTGGTTCATGACGGCCGAGGACGTACGGTCCAAGTGCGGATGGTCGGCGTACGAGGGGGCGACTCTGGTCGGGCGCCCGGAGACGACGGTGCGACGCGGCGAAGTCATCTGGGACCGGCGCAAGGGCACGTTCGGCAGCCCGAACGGCAAGTGGCTGACGGGCGACGCGTAGTCGATCGGGGGCCGGGAGGCGGTACGCCGAGGAGTGCGCTTCTGGGCGAACTCACCGCCGCCTGCCCCAGACAAACGAACCGACCGCAACCGCCCGGTAGTTCGCCGGTCGCCCCGCCCCGGCCGCAGGGAATGACATCAGGCTCACCGAAGGATCACCACAGTCCGGGCCGCGGACCTGCCCCACCTGCACGTCTTCGCCTCGGGAAACAGGATAAGCGTTTGCCGAACGAGGTGGGCGAGGAGATGGCTGCGCCGTCTCCGGACAGGACTCCGTGGCCCAGCTGACGGCCCATGCGAAGCCCGACGGCATGAGCCTGACCGGTGAGGGCGGTCTGCTGGGACGGCTGACGAAGCTGGTGCCGGAGGGCGAGCTCAACGACCGTCTGGGCCGGGAGAACGGAGGGCGGACGGAGGGGCCGTGATGGGAACTACCGGAACAGACACCGGTCGAAGACGGTGACGAGCGGGTCCGGGCCGTTGGAGACTGAGGATTCGCGGCACCGGAACCGCTCGTTCGAGCCGGAGTCGGTGGAGAAGCGGCAGCGGCGTGGTCCTCGTCTCGAAGCGTTCTTCAGGTGCGTGTACTTCGCGGCTATGGGGCCAGCCGAGGGGGCCGACTGAGCTCATCCGTCTTCGGATCGGTCAATGCCGGTGAGGTGCACTGGCCCAAGCGTCGCGCGAGATCTTGTAGCCCGTGTTCAGGCAGTCCACCACGTTGCGGCCGAGCCGGTCCACCGCTGCGGCCACCAGCCCGTCGTACGGGCCCCTCTCATCGCGAAGCCACGGGCCCGGTTTCGGCCGGGTCATCGGGTCGGTGGCGCCCGACACCTCCCAGTCGTCGGCCCAGCCGATGATGTGGCCCCCGACAGACGCGGCAGCTGTCAGCACGTCCTCGCGCTGCCGCTCCGGAGACGACGTGGCGAGCTTCATCCGCGACAGCCGCCGCACGCCGAGCAGGCACTTCCCGCATCCGTCGTAGGGGCGTTCGATCATGCTCAGGTCCGTACCGCGTAAGACTTCTCCGTTACGAACACGCAAGGTACGGAGACTCGGCGGCCGCACCCAGGACGATCTCGCTCAGCCCAGGAAGCTCAGTCGAACCTGACGGTTGGCGTTGTCCCGGTTGGTGTCCCACCAACCTCCGTTAAGACAACCCAGGCTATCCGGTTCTCACCGTGCGCCAGACCGCCGCCGTTGTCGATCTCTCCACGGGTGACCACGATAGATGGAGGGCTGTCACGGCGAACAGAGCCGACCATGGCTCGTTCACCGCGCTGGCGTCAGAGCCTCCTCGCCGGCCGCTCAGGAGTCGAAGCGCTTGGTCACCGCCAACGTCGTCCCTTCAAGTGCAGTTCCCACTGGTGTAGCCGCCCACTGAGTCAACAGCAGCGGCTTCTCATCCACGGCCTTCAGCAGGTGCGCGATCTCGTGAGCGTCCGGCGCAGCCGGAAGAGCACAGAGGATCACAGAGCTGCCCGTCGCACTGGTGTGTTCTCCGTACTCTTCGTCCGGGTCGTCCGGCTCCCAACGCCCGATCTCGACTTCCCACGAGCTGTCGTTGTCGCCAGGTTCTGGCGCTTGCACTGTCAGGTAGAAACCGTCTGAGTCGTACGGCTCCGCAAAGAGTTGGCAGCTGGGGTCGTCCAGGGAAGCCCACATGGCGTCACTCTGGGAGTGCGCCGTGACCAGAACCCGGAGGTAGGAGACGGCTTCCGCCCGCTCCTTCGCAGCGAGTCTATCCTCACGACGATCGAGCTGCTCGCGTGTCTCGTTGCTCAGCGTCTCCAGTCCGTCGTCCTGCTGCACGAAGGGATGACCGAACTCCCAGTGACGCTCGACCTCCGGCTCATCCTCCGAGGAAGTACCCGTGAAATCGGCGAGTCCGGCGCGCAAATCGCGTTCCTCCACCTCCAGTTCGAAACGGATCGCCCTGCTGACTGTGTCAGGCAAAGCCATCAAATGGCTTTCCAGGTCGGCGAGCGCCTGGTGAAGCCTCAAGCAGACGTACTCGTACCAGAGACTGTGGGCGCCACTCAGAAGATCGGCGCGAGCCGCAGCATCGGTCAGCGCCGCAACGTGCTTGCTTGGGTAGTAGTCCCCAGGCCGTTCCCGGCTGTCGTGGATGCTGACCGGGACTGTAGCGAAGGCGGAGATCCGATTGAGCGCGTCGACGATCGGGGCCGCTAGGCGGGCGTCAGCAAGACTGGTCACGGTCTTGGATACCAAGCCATCCGAACCTTGATAGGTCGCCAGGATTTGAGTCTTTCCACGGTTTGCGTGCTGAGAGTAGATGGTCACGGAAACGCCTTTCGCCTGTCCCACGTACGACAGCTGGACAGGAAAGTGTGCAAGAAGTGTGGAAGGAGGTGGTGGCGAGGGCGCTTTCCGACGCTCCGTACCTCAAGAAGACCGGGGGTGGCCCGGGTACCGTCCCAGGCTCCATTCCTGCCCGCAGGCTAGACGGATGCCCTGCGCACCGCAAGCGGGTTGTCGCCCTGCTTGAGTGGGAAGGACGCCGACGCACTGGAATTGAACTGCACGCCCACGGGATAGGGGCCCGCGGGTCTACCGAGCCGCGGCCTCGACGTCTCCCCGGTTCTCGGACAGCCCTGCGCCATCGGCGACGCCCGCGTTACGGTCTGCTTGAGATCATCACGGAAGCAGGGGACATGGCCGGTACGACGTACGAAAACGGCCCAAGCGGCATGTGGGCGCGCGAGCTACGGGACTACGCGCAGACCGTGCTCAAGGAGTGGCAGTCCACTCAGGTATGGCAACCCGCCCAGCAGTTGCGCGCGGCTTCGCACAGCAACGCGCGCGACTATGCCGGCCGCTTCCTCCTTGAACTGCTCCAGAACGGCCACGATGCCCACCGCGGAGGCCGCAACGACGGAAGCGTGCACGTCCTACTCGACGAGGACGAAGGGACGCACGGCACGCTCTACGTGGCAAACGGCGGAACGCCCTTCACCTGGGCCAGCATCCAGGCCGTCTGCAAGCTTGCCCGGAGCGAGAAGACCGTCGGCGAAGGCATCGGAAACAAAGGAGTCGGCTTCCGCAGCATCCTGGAAATCACGGATGCCCCGGAGGTCTACAGCGCCGACACGGCCGAAGAGGGCCCGGCCGCGCTGAACGGGTACTGCTTCCGATTCGCGGTAGGGGACGACCTACGGGTGCTGCTCGGTGACGAGGACCTCGTACGCAAAGCGGAGGAGGAACTCCCGCCCTTCCAGATCCCCTTCCCTCTCTCGGACGTACCCCCGGCCTGCAAGGAGCTGGCCGCCGACGGTCATGTGACGGTCATCAGGATGCCTCTGCGCAACGAGGCCTCTCGTCGCGCGGCCGTCCGCCGCCTCGACGAGCTCGGCGCCGCGAAAGCCCCAGTAATGCTGTTCCTGGACCGGCTGGACCGACTGGTCATCGAGCGGCGAGGCGGCGAAAGCCCCCGGCGTACGGAGCTCACCCGGCGCGAAGCGCCCTTGGGGCTCGCTGATGTGCAGCCCCAGGGACACGACGTAAATGCCGGTGTGGCGCGAACCGTCCCGACCGTCTCCCTTGCTCGTGTCGAACTCGGCTCCCTGGGCGCATACCTCGTAGCCAGGGGTCGTGTCCCTGTGGCGCGCCTGCGCGGCACGATCGAGGCGGCGACCGAGCTCGGACAGCTGGACGACTCGTGGAGTGACTGGAAGGAACCGGCTGTCGTCGAGGTGGCATTGCCCCTCGACGGCACCGAGTCGCTGCGCGGTGGCCGGATCTACACCTTCCTCCCACTGGGCGAGGACGCCGCCGCACCCCTGCGCGGGCACCTCAATGCCCCGTTCTTCACGAAGGTGGACCGTACCGCCCTCGACCGGGAGCACCCGCTGAACAGCATGCTGTTCGCGGCGGCGGCCGAGACCTCCCTGGCGGCAGCCGCCGCGTTGCGGGAGCGCGCCCGGCCCTCCGACCGCAGGCTGGCGGTCGATCTTGTGACCTGGGAGCACGAGCCGCGCTCCCACAGCCTGCTGCGCGAAGCGGCGCACCTGGTGCACGGGGCTGAGTTCGCGGATGTACCCGTCGTACCACTCCTGAACCGGGAGGCCCCACACGGTTCCTGGGGCACACCCCGCGACTCCGTGCTCTGGCCCGAGCTCGCGCTGTCGGTGCTCACGGCCGAGTCGGCCGGGGCGGTCGGCATCGCCGTGGCGGATCCGGGCGTCGGGGCCAAGCCCCTAAAACGTCTCGCGAGGTTGTGCGAGGCGCTCAAGTGCCCCTTGGAGCCCTCAGCACAGCAGCGGGCAGACTACGCCGAGCGGATCGTGGGGACCCTGCCGCTGCCCGCTCCTGATGCTCCCGTCGACGACTGGAACGGCGTTTACGCCGACCTCGCCCTGCTGTTCAAGGACGAGGGTGGGGTACTGCAGGGCAGGAAGCTGTTGCTGGCGGACGACGGGAAGCTCCGGCCTGCCAACGGTGGCTCTGCCACAGCCCCAAAGGACGGCTCGCGACGCAGGGCGGCCAGGCGGGAGGCCTTTTTCCAGCCGGCTCGCGGCGAAACAGCGGGCGACGAGGGCCTGGCCGTGCCAGACGCCTTGAAAAAGCGCATGTTCTACCTGCACCCGGGGCTGAACTGGGTGGAGGAGGAAGGCCACGTACGACGTCAGGAAGCCCGGTTGTTCCTGGAACGCTTCAGACTCGTCCGGCGTTTCGACGCCGCCGGCCTACTCGACCACGTCCGCCGCGCCCTCACCGAGAGCAACTCGGCGCGGCTCCGCGAGCAGGCCCTCCGCTTCGTGTTCCGCCTCTACCGGTCGAGGCAGTCCGCACAGTCTCTGCAACTGCGCCCGCTGGGGCTGTACGTTCCCTCGGCCGAGGGCCCCGCTATCAAAGCGGCCGGCGCCGCTTTCGGGGCCGGATGGACCGGGACCCACGGTGACGACCTCGCCTCCGTCGTGGCCGAGGGACGGGAGTCCTCGGCCGACCTCCGCTTCATGGCGGAGCGGCTCGTGGCGCCACCTGAGGACTTCCTAAGACGGGGCGAAACCCGGGAGGAGTGGCGGGAGTTCCTCAGCGATCTCGGCGTCACCGACGGACTGCTCCCCGTAATGTCATCCGGCGCGGAGAAGGAAGCCGAGGGTGGCGCGCTCACCACGAGCAACCTGATCAGCATGGCGAAGGTGTCCGACGAGGTCGCCGATCAGTGGCGGCCGTTCATCGACCGCGCGCAGAGCCGTGTCGCCCATCGGTACACGCCGTACGTCGGAACCCCCGCGTTCCGGCTGCCGGGCCAGGAGGTAGCCGGGCGGCTGAGCGAACCGGGGCGGATCGCCTATGCACGACTGGTCCTGCGCGGCCTGGCCCGGTGGAGCAACACTCACCTCACCAGTGTCTGGAACCGGGACCGGCCAGGCAACCAGGATCTGCAGCACGTCCCGACCCCCCTGTCCGCCTTCGTCCGCGGCCAGCCCTGGCTCCCGGTGCGAGGCCGTGGCGGCACCGTCCGCTTCGTCAGGCCGGACCAAGCGTGGCATGCCCCCGCGCCCCTTGAGCAGGAGCCGGTCTTCGCCCCGACCATCCTGCGGCAGCTCCGCCCCCTGCTGGACGACGATCAGGCCTTGCGTCGGCTGCGCGATGCCGGGTTGCCGACCTGGGGCGACCGCAGGGACAGCGCCCGGCTCATCGCCACCCTGGGCGAGCTGGTGAAGTCGGATGCCGTGGACGACGGGGACCGGCCCGCCCTTCAGCGGGCAAACGAGCGTGCCTGGCAGAACCTGGCCGCACAAGCGGCCTCAATCGAGCCACTCATCGGCTCGGCCCTGCTCGCAGAGCGGGGCAAGCAGCTCATCGCGGTCGACTTCGCTACGCTCCTCGACGGCTCGGTACGGCTGTACGTCACCGGGGACCGGGACAATCTGAAGGCACGCCTGGCCAGGGAGCTCAACCTTCCGCTGCTCGTGGTGCCGGGGGCGGCGGCCGAAGCCACCCGCATCCTCCGCCATCGCTGCCCGGACGCGATACGGCACGCCGACGACGCTGACCTGTCGGTCGAAATCGTCAGCACCTCAGGCACCACCGTCGTCGGAACCTCCGGCACCACCGAAGGGCTCGGAACGCCGCTCGTCGACGAGCTGCCGTGGCTTCCACTCGCGGTGGGCGTCCTGGCCGACCATCCGCCCCGGGGCGGCCGTCCCACCGACGCCGAACTCACCGATTTCGTCGCCGCCGTCCGCCGCGTCCGCATCCACCGCTACGTCTCGCTGAAGATCACCCTGGACGGGGCTGCCGTGGAACTCCCGGAACGGCAAGACGGCATGCTCCCCCTGCCCGACCCCTCCCACCCGCTGGTCCTCGTCCCGGACGTGCCCCTTTCCTGGGACTTCGTGGCCCGGATCGGCTACGCGGTCAGCCAGGCCCTGGACCGCCCTGACTACGCCGTCCCGCTCAAGCTCGCCGCCCGCGAACTGGAGCGCGAGCACGCACCCCTCGAAGAGCCGACCGAACGGCAGCTTGCGGCGGTGCTCGATCTCTCCGTCCACCAGGTCAGGGAGACCGCTCACCGCCTCGACGGGTCCCTCGCGGGAGTTTTGGAGCGCTGCTACCCCTTCCTCGTACACGCCCTCGGCGCCGACCGGGCCAGAGAGCTGACGGATCCTGCTCCGGCCGACGCCCGGGAGTTCCTCGCCCACCTCGAACGGCACGCCGACGCTCTTCCCTTGCCCCCCGCGCAGCTCATCGAGGCCGCGCGCGTCGCGCGGGACATAGACGGCCTCCGAGCCCTGGCCGAAGTCGACTTCGCGGACCTGAATCGCACGCTGGCAGGGCTTGCGCCCCGGTACCGCCCGATCAGCCACGCCGAGGCCCACGACGAGGCCGTACGCCGACACGTGGATCTCGGTCGCGACACACTCATCGACCGGCTGCGCTGGGCCCGTCGGGCAGAGTTCGATGCCCGTAGGCCCATCGCCGACTGGCCAGCCACCCGCTCCCTGAAATGGATCACGGCTCCGGAAGAGTGGGCGCTCACCGTCGACAGCGCCGACGACGGTCTGCTGCGGGCCGTCGTCGAGCAGGCACTCACCGCCCGTCTGGGGGCGCCCGCCCCGGCCAAGGGCGAACGGCTCGCCGCCATGGACAGGTTGCGCAGCCACAACCATGCGGTCATCACCAGGGCGACACCTGATCTGGTCGCCCTGGTCAAGGCCGCGAAACGGTCGCTGCCTGCGGCGCTGGCGAAGGCGGCCGCTGCAGAGGAGCTCACCGCCCTGCTGGACGAGGCGGGCGCGCTCGACTTCCGCGAGCTCTCGGCCGACGATGTAGTCGGCTGGCTCGCGGCCCTGGGGCAGTGGCCGGCGGACATGGCTGCCTCCGCGGAGCCCCAGGCACACGGGCTCACTCCTGCCGAGCTGGACCGAGAACGGAACGCCGCGGAGCAGGCCCGGATCGAACGGGCCAAGCGCAGGCGAATCATCTCCATCGGTGAACGGGACTTCGACATCGAGTCCGGCGACTTCACCGAGCTGGCCTCGGATCTGCGCCGCACTCTGGAATCCAGCCCGCCTATCGGCGGCAGTACCCGAAGGCGCTGGGCCGCGCTGAAGCCGATCCCGCCCCGGAGGGCGGCTCGCCCATCGGGTGGACGGTCAGGCGTGCGCGTCGACGGGGAACGCGGGCTGTCGTCGGCCCAGCGCATGGCGATCGGATTTGTGGGCGAGTGGTACGCGTACCAATGGCTTCGAGAGCAGGACCCGGCGACCGACGAGACCAGCTGGGTCTCCGGCAACCGGGCCCATATCTTCCCCGGGCCCGCCGGAGACGACAGCCTCGGCTACGACTTCAAGGTCGGCTCCGGCAGGAGCCCGCGGTTGTACGAGGTCAAGGCCACCCAGGGGTCGGGCGGGCAGATCGAGCTCGGCGAAACCGAGGTACGGGCGGCGCAGAAGTACCGTGGCAGTGACCGCTGGCGGATCCTGGTGGTCACCTTGGTACTGGACGCTGAGCACCGGCAGGTGCGCATGCTGCCGAATCCGTTCAGCGAGCGCGGCCGTGGGGTCTACCGCGAGGAGGGTGGCGCGCTCCGCTTCGCCTATCGGTTGTGAGGTGCAGCCGGTCCATCCGCCATAGCCAGCACGTGCCGGGGGCCACCATGCCCCGGCGTCAGGCAACACCGGCCCACCGGCCGGATCTGGCGCCGGCGGCTCTTAACGAACGGTCGCGTCAATCAGTCTTCGCCTGACGCGAATAGGCTGGGTGTCATCCGTCATGGTGAAGGGCCTCCTGAGCACGGCGGTGATCCCAGCCCGGCCGTAGCGATGCCCTGGGTGAACACGCCGGAAGAACGGTCATCAGCCTTGCCCACAATATGCCGCATGGTTTCCCAAGGACCCTGCAGAGTCGTTCATCGCCCTTCCGCCGCCAGGTCGACAAACCGGCGGCCGCAGGCCGCGACCGGGCCGTCGCGGATAGGGCCTCGGTCAAGCACAGGGCCAAGCGCCCGGAGTGGGAGGAGAACCTCACTGACCCAGCAACGAGAATGCGTTGACGAAAGCCAAAGGGGCACCTCCTCGCCAGTGAGCTGATCTTCACCGTTGTCGCCGCCGTGGCTCGAATGGAGCGAGACCTCATCGCCGAGCACACCCAGGCGGCGATGGAGGCCAAGCGTCGCCGTGGTGAGAAGATCGGTGGTCGCGAGCCCACCACCTTCCCGAGCAGGCCGCACGGGCCATGCAGGCGCTCGAGAAGGGAGACATAACCAGCCAGGAGGTCGCGCGAGCTGTCGGCATGAGTCGGTCGCGGAGGTGCACCCTCGCCGCGCGTGCTCGTGCAGAGCAGGAATAGGAACGGAAAGAACCGGGTGACCCCCGTGGTGGTACTTTCGCCGAACCATCGACCACGAGGACACCAGGGTGGGGAATCTCGGCGACTACCAGTGGATGACGACCGCCGCGAAGCGAGTCGGTGGCCCGAAGATGCTGCTCGCCGGCATTGGCGGGCTCGGCTACCTGACCGTGCGCGGTGTCGAGGCTGGTGGAACCGCGGCGTACAAGAAGCTGCGTAGCCTGTTCGAGAAGAAGATCGAGTCCGCGTCCGACCGGCTCTTCACCGTCACCGCCGACGGCGACGACGGCCTGACGGTCCGTGTGGGCAACGAAATCCTAGTACTCAAGGACGTCGGCGAGGCCGTCCTCATCGAGGTGATCGGCGGTCAGGACAACCCCTACATGGTCTCGCCGACCTTCCTGGCCTCGGTCTGCGACTTCCTGCCAGGGAATAGCAAGGAGGCTTGACGTCTGTAGGGCATAGCAACGACGGGGGTGGACACCTGGTGGTGTCCACCGGCAATGCTCCTGGCCGCCTAAGGGCTGTCCCGTAACTGCTGGTCACGGGTGAGATGATCTCGCTGTGTCTGGTGTGATCACGGCGTCGGAGCCCTCCTGGATAGCCCCGTTC
>NZ_JBEZND010000042.1:0-82762 GCF_040706415.1 Streptomyces sp. NPDC048106
AGCCGAGCGTGGGGGAGTCGGCGACCGACGACAACGCCGCAGATCGGCGTGCCGGACCCCGCGTCTGCGCCAAGATCCGCCGGACACCCCCTAGCTAGTACTGCGCCTGCAAGTGGTCCCAGAAGCCGTCCCTGAGGGCCCGGCGCAGATCGGCCTGGCCGCGCAGGGAGTACTGGAGCAGGCCCTCGGCCTCGACCAGCAGATCTTGGTCGACGGAGCCGGGCAGGTAGGGGTGGCCGGGCAGCAGCTCGACCAGGGCGTCGCGCCCCCGGGAGGCCAGCCACTTCGCGGCGATCTGGGCGCCGACGAAGCGGACGTCCTCGCGGGTGGGCCGGGCCCCGGCACCGGCCTCGTAGGCGGCGGCCGTGCGCCTGGAGACGTACGGCTTGAAGAACTCCAGGTCCAGGGTGCGCTGGCTGTCGACCTCCCAGAGCAGCGGCTCGGCCTGGTTGCGGCCCTCGGGCGCCTCGATGCCCCACAGATGGACGCGGGCGCCGTAGCCCTGGGCGGCCTCGACCGCGGAGACCAGGTCCTCGTCGCCGCCGAGCAGGGCCGCGTCGCTGATGGCGCGGTGCCGGGCCAGCGACTCCAGATCCGTGCGGATCAGTGAATCGACGCCCTTCTGCTGGTTGTTGGCGTTGAGGTTGCCGAGGCGGACCTTGACGTCGGGGAGTTCGGCGATGGACTGCTGCTCGGCGGTGTGGATGCGGCGCCGGGCGCCGTCGTACCAGTAGACGCGCAGCAGCCGGCTGTCCGCGAAGACGGTGCGGGCGCGGTCGATCAGCGCGTCGATCAGGCCTTCGGCGTCGACGTCGAAGGCCCGGCGGTCCTCCGTCCCGGCGACCAGCCGGCCCGCGGCCGCGTACAGATACCCGGCATCCACGAAGATCGCGTGGGTCGAGGGTGTCTTCGCCACCTCGGCGAGCATGCGTTTGAGCAGCTCGTTCGTACGGTCGATGCGGGTGGCGAGATGCGCCAAGTCGTCGTTCATCACCTCCATTCTCCTCGTCGTCACACTGTGAACACAACCGGTCCCGGTCGGTCCCAGGCGAACGCTCTCGGTCACCAAAGATTTAACCGGTCGGTAATTAGCTGCTCGAAAATTTTCTTTAGCGTAGGGAATGTTTGTAGCGGTGCAGCACGTTGACTCAGTACGACGCCGGACGCACGACCGGCGCGCCAAGTAGTTCTCCGCAGGAGGATGACCAGACGAAGGGAGAAGCCTGTGCGCTTCGAGATCATGCGACTCGACGAGGTCGACGGCACCACCGTGGACAGCACCGTCGTGGACGCCGCCTCCGTCAACCGGATCGTTCAGCAGGCCGCCGCCGTGGGGCAGCGCCTGTGGATCCGCCCGGCCGACACCCCGGCCTCATAACGGGGTTACCGCTCACGCTCTCCAGGGGAGCCCGACCGCACCAGCGCGGTCGGGCTCCCCTGGGTCATTCGGGGTCAGCTCCCCTGGATCACCTGGCTGATCCCGTTGATGATCTGCTGCACCGCGATCGCGGACAGCATCATGCCCGCGAGCCGCGTCACCAGGACCACGCCGCCGTCCTTGATGAGCCGGATGATCAGCAGCGAGTAGCGCATCACCAGCCACAGCACCACATGGATCGCGACGATCGCGATCCACACCGATATCTGCGTGCTCACACTGCCGGCCCGCTGCACGGCCAGGATGACGGACACGATCGCGCCGGGCCCCGCGAGCAGCGGCATGCCGAGCGGCACGAGCGCCACGTTGACGTCCTTGGTGGCCTTCGGCTCGTCGTTCTTGCCGGTGAGCAGGTCGAGCGCGATCAGCAGGAGCAGCAGGCCGCCCGCGATCATCAGGGCGGGCACGGACACGTGCAGGTAGTCGAGGATCTGGTGCCCGAGGACGCCGAAGACGGCGATGACCCCGAACGCGACGCAGACGGCCTGGAACGCCATCCGCTTCTGCACCTTCGCCGGCCGGCCCGCGGTCAGGCCGAGGAAGATCGGGGTGATCCCAGGGGGATCCATGATGACAAAAAGGGTCAGGAACAGAGAGCCGAAGACGGCGATGTCGAACATGGGGGAAGTACTGGCCTTGCCGAAAGAAGAAGAAGTGAGGGTGTGAGCGCGCGTCGGCCGCGGAAGAGGCGGCCTCAGGCTCCGCCGGCCCCCGGGACCGGGAACGCGCCGGTCGCCCGGCGGGTGATCTCCCCGTACACCTCGGGGTCGGTCGTGTAGGCGCCGAGCGCGACGGTCTTGCGGCTGCCGTGATAGTCCGAGGAGCCGGTGACCAGCAGGCCGAGGTCCTTCGCCAGACCGCGCAGCCGGTCCTTGGCCTCGGCGTCGTGGTCCATGTGGTCGACCTCGACGCCGTCCAGGCCGGCCGCGGCCATCTCGGCGATCGCGGACTCGGGGACCGTGCGGCCCCGCTTGGCGGCGGCCGGGTGAGCGAACACGCAGACCCCGCCCGCGGCCTTGACCAGCCGGATCGCCTCGAACGGGTCGGTCTCGTGCTTGGCCACGTAGGCGCGGCCGCCGTCGGCGAGCCACTCCTCGGTGAACGCGTCGCTCACCGTCTCCACCACGCCCAGCTCGACCAGCGCGGACGCCACGTGCGGGCGCCCCACGGAGCCGCCGGCGGCGATCCGCTCGACCTGTTCCCAGGTGACCGGCACGCCGAGCGCGTTCAGCTTGGCCACCATGCCCCTGGCCCGCGGCACCCGGTCGTCCCGGACCAGCTCGCGCTCGGCGAGCAGGGCGGGCTCCTCGGGGTCGAAGAGGTAGGCCAGCAGATGCATGGAGATGCCGTCGACACGGCAGGACAGCTCGGCGCCGGGGACCAGGGTGAGCCCGGCGGGCAGCGCGGCGATGGCCTCGGCGTGGCCGCGGGTGGTGTCGTGGTCGGTCAGCGCGACGACGTCCAGGCCGGCCGCGGCGGCGTTGCGCACCAGTTCGGCCGGGGTGTCCGTGCCGTCGGACGCCGTGGAGTGACAGTGCAGATCGATGCGCACGGTGACTCCAGACGGGCCCAGGACGGAAGAGGACACCTCAGGATAACCGCCCCTGACACCCTCTTTGTCACGACCGCTCCTGGGGTACGCCCCCTACAACCGGCCCACTGACCCGTGTATGCCCCTAGGGTCGCAGCAGCCGGGGGGACAGTGCCCCGCAGGGCACCAGGTCCAGTTCGGCGCCCGCGTCGCGCAGGTCGGTCAGGACCAGCTCGTCGTACAGGAGCAGGCCCGCCGGTTCGGGCCAGACCACCGCCCACAGCCACATGCCGAGCGCCTCGCCGGCGAAGACGGCGCGGTCGTCGGGGGTGCGGTAGACGTGCCAGAGCGGGGTGGGGCGGCCGGCGGCGAGGACCTTGGTCTGGGGCGGCTTCTCCACGTTCATGTACGCCCCCGGGTCCGGGCTGTCGATGCCCGCGTAACGCGCGCCGAGTCCGACGCCCATCTCCTCGGCGACCAGGATCAGCTCGCCGGGGCCGCCGAGCGGGCCGGGCCCTGAGCAGGCGAGGGCGGTCGCGCGGCCGCCGCTGCGGTCGTCGCCCGCGTAGGCCACGCCGGTGAAGAGCCAGCCGACCGGCAGCGGCCACGGCATCCACAGCGGGACATGCGTGCGGTGCGCCACCGCGCCGAGGGCCTCGACGCTGGGCGGGATCACGGGCTGCAGCGGAAACACCGCCCCGTGCGCATCGCACTGCCACGTGTCGGCGAAGAGACCGGGAGCCCTGACCCGGCCACCACACCGCGGGCAACTGGGTTCGCCCCTCATAGGGCTCCACGGTCCTACCCCGGCCCGCCCACGTCAAGGACGATCACCCGTCCGGACGCCCGGCCGACAAAGAAGATGCATCTTGCACTAATTAGCCAAGCTAACTTAGTATGTGTATAAGCCAACCATCAGGATGACACTCACCAGAACGGGAGAGGCACATGGATTCCCTGGACGCGGGAGCCGGCGGCATCCTGCGACAGCCGAAGGCGGTCTGGGCCACGGCCGGCGCCTCCGTCGTCGCCTTCATGGGCATCGGCCTGGTCGACCCGATCCTGCCGTCGATCGCACAGGGCCTGGACGCCAGCCCCAGTCAGGTGTCCCTGCTCTTCACCTCGTACTTCCTCATCACCGCGGTGGCGATGCTGCTGACCGGCTTCGTCTCCAGCCGCATCGGCGGCAAGAAGACGCTGCTGCTCGGCCTCGCCTTCGTGGTCGTCTTCGCCGGTCTCGCCGGCACCTCGGACACGGTCGGCCAACTGGTCGGCTTCCGGGCGGGCTGGGGCCTCGGCAACGCGCTGTTCGTCTCCACCGCCCTCGCGGTCATCGTCGGCGCGGCGGCCGGCGGCAGCGCCGCGGCGATCCTGCTCTACGAGTCCGCGCTCGGCCTCGGCATGGCCTGCGGCCCGCTGCTCGGCGCGATCCTGGGCAACATCAGCTGGCGCTACCCCTTCTTCGGCACCGCCACGCTGATGGCGATCGGCTTCCTGTGCATCACGGTGTTCCTGAAGGAACAGCCGAAGCCGGCCAGGAAGACCTCGATCCTGGACCCGCTCAAGGCCCTCGGCCACGGCGGCCTGGCCTCGGCGGCGGTCTCGGCGTTCTTCTACAACTACACGTTCTTCACCGTGCTGGCCTTCACGCCGTTCGTGCTGAACATGACCCCGTACCGCTCCGGCGCGGTGTTCTTCGCCTGGGGCGTGCTGCTCGCCGTCTTCTCGGTGGTGGTCGCCCCGCGCATGCAGAAGCGGTTCGGCTCGCTGAAGGTGCTCGGCGGCTCGCTGGTGCTGCTCGCGGCCGACGTCCTGGTGCTCGGCTACGGAAACCACACCGCCGCGATCGTCTGCACCATCCTGTCCGGCGCCTTCATCGGCGTGAACAACACCGTCTACACCGAGCTGGCCCTCGGCGTCTCCGACGCCCCGCGCCCGGTGGCGAGCGCGGGCTACAACTTCGTCCGCTGGTTCGCGGCCGCGGCCGCGCCCTACTTCGCGCCGAAGATCGAGGAGTGGACCGACATCCACGTCCCGTTCACCGTGGCGGCGGTCACCGCGCTGCTGGGCGCGGTGGTGGTCGTCGTACGGCGGCGGGCCCTCACCCACGAGGCGGAGGAGCTGGCCCCACGGCACGCCGCCGAGGACGGGGTCACCGTCTTCGCCGACTGACCGGCGCCTGCGTGAGCTTGCTCACTGGAGCGGAACGGACCCGCGGGAGGGATCCCGCAGGTCCGTTCCGTGCGTCAGCCAGCGTTCCTGGAGGGCCTGGGCGCCGTGCACGCGCTTCCAGGCGGCCTCGTTCGGGGTCATCGGCAGCAGCGGCAGGAACCGCACGGGATCCAGCGGATCGTCCAGCTCCAGGTCCTCGACCAGACCGCCGCCCTCGCCCACCAGGACCGAGGTGAAGGGGGCGCCGGGCCACAGCGGACCGCCCACGTCCAGCGAGGCGCCCGGGGCCACGATCAGGCCCTCCACCTGCGGGGAAGCGGCGAGTACGGCGAGCGGCCGGAGCACCTTGTCGGTGTCGGCGACGCCTGCGCGCACGGACAGGACCAGTTCGGCGCGGGGGCCCTTGACGGGGTCGGCGACGAGCGCGGTGGGGTCGCTCATGGGGTGCGCGGACATGCCGAGGGTCGCGTAGCGGACGACGTCCCCCTCGGCGAAGCGGAGCACCTCGATGCGGTCCGTGCCGAGGAAGGTGACGGACGCGCGCGCGTCCGCCGCGCCCAACGCGGTCGTCAACCGTGCCTCGACCAGAGGAAGAACATCAACCATGCGGTGAGCATAGAACTCGTCAGCAGCGGGCAAAGCGGCACCTTGACAGCAAGCGCTGCTGGTACTCTGAGCCGGTGGTTCGGGACGGCACGCCTAGGGGTGCCCCCGACACTCGAGGCTCCGGGGGAGTTGCCATCAGGTCCCGGAACCCACGGAACTCCCTTACGAGGGACCGGCCGGAGGAGGTGGGGCTGTCATGGATCGAAGTCGACCTGGTAGTACCACTCGCTCTTCCGCCCGCTGATGTAGTCACTGGCCGTCGTAGCCACTGGCTGGTTCCCGTTCTGGCCGGCTGCCGCCTTCCCGTGCGCGTCACTGTTCGGAAGAGCACTTCGTTTCGCTTTGCCTGATCTGCATCAGTTCTGCATCAGCAGTGAAGTCGCCACCGCGACGGTGCGGTGCTCCCCGCTTTGTGGACGAGCCAAACATCTTCCCCCGCCCCCGGCCGGGGAAATTCCTGGAGGACGTCCCCATTCCGGGTAGTTCCACCCGCCTTCGGCGGTCTCTCGCTGCCTGCCGCGAAGGAGCCTGCCCATGTCGATGATCCGCGACCTGCGCGCCGTGGTCCGTCCCTCCCGCGTCTCGCCGCGCAAGGCCACGAGCGCGCCGTCGGCCTCGTACGACACCACGCGCGATCCCGCCACCCCGTCGGCCGTGGTCGACTGCGCCGTCTACCGCGACGGCAGGCGGCTGCCGAGCGCGAAGCCGCTGACCCCGCAGGAGGCGATGCGGCAGGTGCGGCGCGACGGCGGCTTCGTGTGGATCGGACTGCACGAGCCGACGGAGGCCGAATTCGCCGGTATCGCGGGCGAGTTCGGGCTGCACCCGCTGGCCGTCGAGGACGCGGTGCAGGCACACCAGCGGCCGAAGCTGGAGCGGTACGACGACTCGCTCTTCACCGTCTTCAAGACCATCCACTACATCGAGCACGACCAGCTCACCGCGACCAGCGAGGTCGTGGAGACCGGCGAGGTGATGTGCTTCACCGGCCGGGACTTCTTCATCACCGTGCGGCACGGCGGCCAGGGCTCGCTGCGGGCGCTGCGGCACCGGTTGCAGGACGACCCCGAGCTGCTGGCCAAGGGCCCCTCGGCGGTGCTGCACGCGATCGCCGACCACGTGGTGGACGGGTACATCGCGGTGACCGACGCGGTGCAGGACGACATCGACGAGGTGGAGACCGAGGTCTTCTCGCCGGGGCGGGGCGGCGTCTCGCGCGGCGTGGACTCCGCGCGGATCTACCAACTCAAGCGCGAGGTCATGGAGTTCAAGCGAGCGGTGGCGCCGCTGCTGCGGCCGATGCAACTGCTCAGCGAGCGGCCGATGCGGCTGATCGACCCGGACATCCAGAAGTACTTCCGGGACGTCGCCGACCACGTCGCCCGCGTCCACGAGCAGGTCGTCGGCTTCGACGAACTGCTCAACTCCATCCTCCAGGCCAACCTCGCGCAGGCGTCCGTCGCGCAGAACGAGGACATGCGGAAGATCACCGCGTGGGCCGCGATCATCGCCGTGCCGACGATGGTGTGCGGGGTGTACGGCATGAACTTCAAGTACATGCCCGAGCTGCACTGGAAGTACGGCTACCCGGTGATCATGGGCATCACGGTCGCGCTGTGTCTGGGCATCCACCGGACGCTGAAGCGCAACGGCTGGCTGTGAACGGCCCGGATAGGGTGGACTCATGACAAGCCAGCCGCTCGACCGGGCCCTCGTCGAGGAGGCCGCGAAGAAGTCCGGTCTCCTGTGGGTCCGGGGCGCGGAGGCGTCCGCCGCGCGCGCGGTGTGGCACGTGTGGCACGAGGGCGCGGTGTGCCTGGTCGGCGACGGGCCCGGGGAGCAGCCGCTGCCGGGGCTGGCCGACGGGGGCGCCGCCGAGGTGACCGTGCGCAGCAAGGACAAGGGCGGCCGGCTGGTCTCCTTCCCGGCCACGGTGACCGAGCTGGCCGCCGGCACGCCGGAGTGGGCGGCGGCGGTCGCCGAGCTCAAGGGCAAGCGGCTGAACGCCCCCGACGCCGAGCGGATGCCGGACCGCTGGGCCCGCGAGTGCAGGGTGCTGCGCCTGGTGCCGGCGGGGCCGGTGGCCGCGCTGCCCGACGGCGACCTGGCGGAGAGACCGGTGGCGACGCCGGCGACCACCCGCCGCCCGGTCCCGGCGGCCCTGCCGAAGCTCCTGGCCAGGCGCCGCAAGGGCCGGTAGGGCAGGGGCGCGGCATGCGGCTCGGCGCCGGGGTGCCCCGTCCCTCCTACGACGTCGGCAGCTGCTGCCCGTAGTCCACCGTCTCGGACTTGGCCGGTTCGGTGAGGGTGAAGGGTTTGTCCCAGTCGGAGAAGCGAAGCGTGCCCGCGTTCCCCGCGCGGGTGAGGGCGAGGGGATAGGGGGTGCCCTTGAGGGAGACGTCGAGGGTGCCGCCGGAGCCGTGGTCGCCGGTGATGCGGATCGTCGGGGTACTCGCCTGCGTGTGATGGCCGTCGGTCGCCAGGGAGCCGTGCAGGGTCAGGAGACCAGGGAGGAGGACGTCCTTGTCCGTGAAGCCGCTGAACTTCTTGTACGCGGCGTCGTCCCGGGGCACCTTCACGTACTTGCCGTCGAGCTTGGCCGCCGCCCCGCCGCCGGTGCCGCCCTTGCCGTCGCCGCCCTTGCCGTCCGCCTGCGCCCAGAAGTCCGCGTCGGCCTTCAGGTACAGCTGCGTGCCGATCCGCAGCAGCTTGAAGGTGGCGGCCCCCGAGGTCACGGAGCCGGTCCCGCCGTCGGCCTTCAGCCGCATGTCCAGCCGGTACGTACGGCCGCTGGTCACCACGGTGCCGGACAGGTGCACCGCCGAAGCGCCCTGCGCCGCCGACCGCGTCCGCGTCTGGATCGTGCCCGCGGACAGCTTGCCCACCCCGTTCGTGCCCGCGTCCGGATCGTCACCGCCGCACCCGGTCAGCACCGCCGCGCCCGTCACCGCCAGCGCGCACATCGCGGTCACCAGACGGGTGCGGCCGGGAGGGATCACAGTCACGGGTGAGGTCGCCTTTCCGAGGTTCCGTCAGCGGCGTACCGCAGCGTACCGGTGTCCCGGCCGCCCGGCGGAGCCAGTCCGTCCGGACCGCCCACCAGGGCGTATCCGAGCGGTACGGGCTAGCCTGAAGCGCAACCGTGCGGGCATCTCCGAGCAATTCACCGACAAAAGCAATCCACTGAACAAAACCCTTCGCACGTTCCCTGACAAGGAAGCAGAACCATGGCAGCCGGCGCCCCCCGGATCTTCGTCTCGCACCTCGCCGGGGTCCCCGTCTTCGATCCGAACGGCGACCAGGTGGGGCGCGTACGCGATCTCGTCGTGATGCTGCGCGTGGGCCGCAGACCCCCGCGCGTGCTCGGGCTGGTCGTCGAACTGTCCACCCGGCGCCGCATCTTCCTGCCCATGACCCGGATCAGCGGCATCGAGTCCGGGCAGGTCATCAGCACCGGCGTCATGAACGTCCGCCGCTTCGAGCAGCGCCCCACCGAGCGCCTGGTCTTCGGCGAGCTGCTGGACCTGCGGGTCACCCTGGTGGAGACCGGCGAGGAGGCCACCGTCCTCGACCTGTCCGTGCAGCAGCTCCCCGCGCGCCGGGACTGGGAGATCGACCGCGTCTTCGTCCGCAAGGGCCGCAAGGGCAGCGCGTTCCGCCGGGTCAGGGGCGAGACGCTGACCGTGGAGTGGGCGGCCGTGTCCGGCTTCTCCCTGGAGGAGCACGGGCAGGGCGCCGAGAACCTGCTCGCCACCTTCGAACAGTTGCGCCCCGCCGACCTCGCCAACGTGCTGCACCACCTCTCCCCCAAGCGGCGCGCCGAGGTCGCCGCCGCCCTGGACGACGACCGGCTCGCGGACGTCCTGGAGGAGCTGCCGGAGGACGACCAGATCGAGATCCTCGGCAAGCTCCAGGAGGAGCGCGCCGCGGACGTCCTGGAGGCCATGGACCCGGACGACGCCGCCGACCTCCTCTCCGAACTGCCGGAGGAGGACAAGGAGCGGCTGCTGAGCCTGATGCAGCCCGGCGACGCGGCCGACATGCGGCGCCTGATGTCGTACGAGGAACACACGGCCGGCGGTCTCATGACCACCGAGCCGATCGTGCTGCGCCCGGACGCCACCGTCGCCGACGCGCTCGCCTGCGTCCGCAACCCCGACCTGTCCCCCGCGCTCGCCGCCCAGGTCTACGTCTGCCGCCCGCCGGACGAGACCCCGACCGGCAAGTACCTGGGCACCGCCCACTTCCAGCGGCTGCTGCGCGACCCCCCGTACACCCTGGTCAGCTCGCTCCTGGACGACGACCTGCAACCGCTGTCCCCGGACGCCTCGCTGCCGGTCATCGCCGGGTTCTTCGCCGCCTACGACATGGTGGCCGCGCCCGTGGTGGACGAGGCCGGGTCGCTGCTGGGCGCGGTGACCGTGGACGATGTACTGGACCACATGCTGCCCGACGACTGGCGTGAGACCGAGTTCCACCTGGAGGAGAGCCCCGAGGGCGGCGAGGGGGCCGGTGGCCATGCCTCCTGAGCGCGAGAGCGCACGCGAGCGCGAGCGCACGCCCGCGGGTGCCACGGCCGCCCCCCGCCCGCGCACGCCCCGGCTCGACCAGCCGCGCCCGCCCCGCCGCCGGCTCCTGCCCGAGTGGGACCCGGAGGCCTTCGGCCGGCTGTCGGAGCGGATCGCCCGGTTCCTCGGCACGGGACGCTTCATCGTCTGGATGACGGGGGTCATCATCGTCTGGGTGCTGTGGAACGTCTCCGTGCCGCGCCAACTGCGGTTCGACGAGTACCCGTTCATCTTCCTGACCCTCGCCCTGTCCCTCCAGGCGTCCTACGCCGCCCCGCTGATCCTGCTCGCGCAGAACCGGCAGGACGACCGCGATCGGGTCAACCTGGAGCAGGACCGCAAGCAGAACGAGCGGTCCATCGCCGACACCGAGTACCTGACCCGAGAGATCGCCGCGCTGCGCATGGGCCTCGGCGAGGTCGCCACCCGCGACTGGATCCGCTCCGAGTTGCAGGACATGCTCAAGGAGATGGAGGAGCGACGCGGCCACGGCGGTCCGGTCGTATTCCCGGCGGAACGGACGGAACGCCCGCCCGGACGTGACGCAGACGACCGCTGAGGTGCTACCCGGAGGGCCCTCGGCGCGCCGTACCATCGTCCTTATGGCTACGGAAGACGCGGTGCGCGAGGCACTGGCGACGGTGAACGACCCCGAGATCAACCGCCCCATCACCGAACTGGGGATGGTCAAATCGGTGGAGATCGGGGAGGACGGCGCGGTCGCGGTCACCGTGTACCTGACGGTCTCCGGCTGCCCCATGCGCGACACCATCACCCAGCGGGTCACCGAGGCGGTCTCTCGGGTCGAGGGCGTCACCCGCGTGGACGTCACGCTCGACGTGATGAGCGACGAGCAGCGCCGGGAGCTGGCCGCGGCGCTGCGCGACGGCCAGGCCGAGCGCGAGGTCCCGTTCGCCAAGCCGGGCAACCTCACCCGGGTCTACGCGGTCGCCTCCGGCAAGGGCGGCGTCGGCAAGTCCTCGGTCACGGTGAACCTCGCGGCGGCGATGGCGGCCGACGGGCTCAAGGTGGGCGTCGTGGACGCCGACATCTACGGCCACTCGGTGCCGCGCATGCTGGGCGCTCAGGGCCGTCCCACCCAGGTCGAGAACATGATCATGCCGCCGTCGGCGAACGGCGTGAAGGTCATCTCCATCGGCATGTTCACGCCGGGCAACGCGCCGGTGGTCTGGCGCGGCCCCATGCTGCACCGCGCCCTCCAGCAGTTCCTGGCGGACGTCTACTGGGGCGACCTGGACGTCCTGCTCCTGGACCTGCCGCCCGGCACCGGTGACATCGCGATCTCCGTGGCCCAGCTCGTCCCCAACGCGGAGATCCTGGTCGTCACGACCCCGCAGCAGGCGGCCGCCGAGGTGGCCGAGCGCGCGGGCTCCATCGCCGTACAGACGCACCAGAAGATCGTCGGCGTGGTCGAGAACATGTCCGGGCTGCCCTGCCCGCACTGCGGCGAGATGGTCGACGTCTTCGGCACGGGCGGCGGCCAGACGGTCGCCGACGGCCTCACCCGCACGACGGGTACGGCCGTCCCGGTCCTCGGCTCCATCCCGATCGACGTCCGCCTGCGCGAGGGCGGCGACGAGGGCAAGCCGGTCGTCCTGACCGACCCGGACTCTCCGGCGGGCAACGCCCTGCGCTCCATCGCGGGCAAGCTGGGCGGCCGGCAGCGTGGCCTGTCGGGCATGTCACTGGGCCTGACCCCGAAGAACAAGTTCTGAGGTCCTGGGACTCACCGTTCCGGGCAGGAGACAGGGGCGCCGGCATCACCCGGCGCCCCTTGCCTCACGCGTAGGCGGAGACGTCCTTCACCGCGGCGAAGCCGAGTCCGTAGGCGCTCATCCCCCGGCCGTAGGCGCCCAGGTGCACGCCCGCCTCGGTGGTGCCGGCGAGCACCCAGCCGAACTCCGACTCCCGGTAGTGGAAGGACGCGGCCACCCCGTCGACCGGAAGCGAGAGGGTGGACCACTCGGGGCCGCCGAGATCGTCGGCCAGCGCCCACGCCGTCTCGGTCTGCTGCTCCAGCCAGTCGTCCCGCAGACCGTGGTCCATATGCCCGGGCCAGGTGAAGGACAGCAGCCCCACCCCCGCGAGCCACGCCGCCGACGACACCGAGGTCGCCTCCAGCAGCCCGGAGCCGTCGGCCACCTTCCGGGAGGGATGCGCAGCGACGGTCACCACGACCGCGAACTTCTCCCTGGACTCGGCCAGGACGCCCTCGTGCAGGACGGAGGGCGTGTCACCGTGCCCGATCGACCCGTGCTCCACGGCCCCGTCGGACGCCATGCCGACCTGCATCAGCCAGCGCGGCCCCGTGAACGCCTCGTCGAGCCCGTACCAGGGGAAGGGCGCCCGCAGGTAACCGTCGACCGTGCCGCGGTCGGAGGCCGGACCTTGTCCGCCCTCCGTGGCCGGCGCCGTCGCGCCTGCCCGACTCGTCGTCTCCATCTGCCCGGACGCCTCCTCGCTCTCGTCGGACCGAAGCGGCGGCCCGCCCCCCTTCGGGCGTACACGTCCGGTCCGCACAACAACTCGGCAGCATATCCACACCGCTGAGAGCCATCGGGCAGGCGTCGGTCGCGGGGGTCCCCCGAACGATCTGTTCAGGCCGTTCGCGACGGGCGCGCGCTATGACGCGCGTCACGTGCGCGTGTCGGCGGGCGAGGCGCGGTGGCTCAGGTGGCGTCGAAGTCGAACGGCGGCCGGTCGTCCTTCTCGGACTCCTCGGGCTTCTTGGTCATGTCGACCCGCCCGCCGGAGGACGCCGGGGACTCGGCGGCCTCGACGGAGTCCGAGGAGGTGCCGGAGGATCCGGTGTCACGGCCGTTCACCGCGTCGGTGAGTTCGGCCATCTCCTTCTTCAGGTCGAAGCCGTTGCGGATCTCCTGGAGCCCCAGCTCGTCGCTGCCGAGCTGCTTGCGCAGGAAGGTCTTGGGGTTCAGGTCCTCGAAATCGAAGTCCTTGAACTCGGGGCCCAGTTCGCTGCGGATGTCCTGCTTCGCGCTCTCCGAGAAATCGCGGATCTTCCGGATCGTCCGCGTGACGTCCTGGATGACCTTGGGGAGCTTGTCGGGGCCGAACACGAGCACCGCGATGACGATGATCGTCAGTAGCTCCATTGGCCCTATGTCATTGAACACCTGACGCTCCTTGCGATGTCCTCGGTCGCTCAACGGTACCCGGCGTTCTGCTCCGACCGGTACCGTCCCGAGGTGAGACTTCTGTCAGTTCTGCTCCGAGGCGCCCAGGACGAGTGACACCTCCCGCTCGGCGCCGCCGCGCTCGACCGTCAGACGCAGCCGGTCGCCGGGCCGGTGGGCGCGGATCCTGACGATCAGCTCCTCCCCCCGGTGCACCCGCTCCCCGTCGACCCGGGTGATCACGTCGCCCGCCTTCAGCCCGGCCCGCTCGCCGGGGCCGCCCCTGGCCACGGCGGGGCCGCCGTCCGCGCTGTGGCCGTCCACGCGGGCGCCGTCGCCGGAGTAGCCCATGTCGAGGGTGACGCCGATGACCGGGTGGGTGGCGTGGCCGTCGTTGATCAGTTCCTCGGCGACGCGCTTGGCCTGGTTGACCGGGATGGCGAAGCCCAGGCCGATGGAGCCGGCCTGGCCGCCTCCGGCGTCGGCGCCGCTGTCGGCGGAGCGGATGGCGGAGTTGATGCCGATGACCCGCGCCCGGGAGTCGAGCAGCGGCCCGCCGGAGTTGCCGGGGTTGATCGGCGCGTCGGTCTGGAGGGCGTCCACGTACGACAGGTCGCTGCCGTCGCCCTCCTCGCCGCCCGCGGTGATGGGCCGCTCCTTGGCACTGATGATGCCGGCGGTGACGGTGTTGGCCAGGTCGAAGGGGGCGCCGATGGCGACGACCGGGTCGCCGACCCGGACGTCGTCGGAGTTGCCGAGGGGCAGCGGGGTGAGCCCGCGCACGCCGGTGACCTGGACGACGGCGAGGTCGTAGCCGCTGTCCCGGCCGACGACGGTGGCCTTGACCGAGTCCCCGTCGCTGAACGTCGCGGATATCCGTCCGCCGGCCGCGGCGGGCGCGACGACGTGGTTGTTGGTGAGGATGTGCCCGCGGTCGTCCAGCACGAAGCCGGTGCCGGTCGCCTCCTCGCCGGAGCCGGAGACGTGCAGGGTGACGACGCTGGGCAGGGCGCGGGCGGCGATCCCGGCCACGCTGTCCGGCGCACGCCCGGCGGGCACGCTCCCGGCCTGCGGCAGGGTCACGTGGCTCCCGAGCCCCTCGCGCTCGACATAGCCGCCGGCCAGCCCGCCGACAGCGGCCGCGACCAGGGCGACGGCGAGCGTCCAGCCGACCATGAAGCGCCGCCGCCCGGGCCGCCCGGCGCGCACCGGCACGGCCCCGGCCTGCTGGAGGGGTCCCGCGGCCCAGGGGTCGTAGCGCCGCCAGGGGTCCGCGGGGAGCTGTTCCGCGGGCGGGGGCGGGGGCGGGGGCGCCGGGGGCGGGGGTGCCACGACCGTCCCGTGCGCCGGGGTCGCCGCTGGGTGCTGGACCGGTGGGGCGGGGGCCCAGGGGCCCGGTTCGCCGTAGGGCGGGGTGCTGTAGGGATCCGGTTCGTGCAACGGCGTGGGGCGCTGCGGCCTGGCCAGTTCGAAGTCGCCGTCCGGTGCCCGCTCGGCCCCCGCCGCCCGCTCCGGCTCCGCCCCCGGCGGAACGCGGTTCCCCTCGTTCATGCTCTCCCCACGGCTGGCCGCGGCCCCGCGCTTCGGCGGCGGCCGCGGAACATCGACTGCGTGCCCGGATTCAACCAGGTCGCGGGCCGCGACGCAGGGCCGGTCGCGACGGCCCGGGTCACGGCGTCCGGGTCACGGCGTTCGGCTCACGACCTCCGGGTCAGGGCTCCTGACGGGGCGTGACCGGAGCCGACAGGGCGGACGCCGACGGGGACGGGGACGCCGAGGGCCGGACCGGGTTGTGCGGGGCCGGCCAGGGGGTCGTGTCGGACAGCAGGCCCGGGACCATGGGCGCCGTGGACCACTTGTCCAGCGGCAGCACCGTGGCGGTGTCCAGCGGGCGTATCAGCGGGGTCACCGCGCCCGCGACCGCGGTCAGCGGCCCGGCCGGCCGGTCGCCCGTGGCCGGGTCCTGCCCGCCCGTGTCGTCCGGCGTGCCCGGCACCAGGGGCGCGGTCACGGTGGTCGGCGGCGGTGCCGTACGCCCGAGCAGTGCACCGCTGCCCTGGGCGAGCAGCGGCGCCTGGCGGCGGCGCTGGGCCTCGGGCGTCGTCGCACCTGAGCCCGTGCCCGTGGTGCGGGCCGGGATCACATTGCTGCCGGCGCCCGCGTCCGCGGCCGGGTAGCCGGGGATGGCGGTGGTCACGCCGCCGAGGGCGACCGCGGCCAGCGACACCGCGCCGGCGGCGGCGAAGGCGAAGCGCAGCCCGCGCGAGGCGGAGCGGCCGTCGTCCGGGCGGCCGACGGGATGGATGCGGAAGCCGCCCTCCCCGAGGGGACCGCCCGCACCGAGGGGACCGCCCGCGCCGAGAGGGCCGCCCTCCCCGCGGAAGCCGGTTCCGCCGGGGCCGGGTCCCTGCGGGTGCGCCGGGACGTAGCCGAAGGAGAAGCCGCGGCGCGAGCCGAAGAGGCCCGGGTCGCCGGGGGCCCCGGCCTCGGGGCCGGTCCCGAACAGTGCGCCGGGCGGGGTACCACCGTCCGCGTCGCCGCCGCCGGGCAGGCCCTGGAGGCGGGCCAGCAGGCTCGCGGAAGGCGGGGGCGGGGCCGCGGTCGCGAACACGCTCTTCAGCGCGCGCTGGGCGTCCGCCTCCGCCTTGCAGCGGGCGCAGGTGGCCAGGTGGGCGAGAACGCGTTCGCGCGTGTCGTGGCCCAGCTCTCCGTCCACCAGGGCGGAGAGCCGGTCTCCCAGATGCTGCTCGGCGAGGTGTGCCTCGGCCGGTTTCTGTCGTGATCCGCTCACGCCGTCGCGCCCCCTCCCCCCAGTGCGGGGACCCGGGCCACGAACGAGCGCCGCTCGGCCGCGCGGGCCTCCGGGGAGCGGTGCGCGAGGGCCTTGCGGAGCTGGGAACGGCCGCGGTGGATACGGGAGCGGACGGTACCGAGCTTCACGCCGAGGGTCGCGGCGATCTCCTCGTACGACAGCCCCTCGATGTCGCACAGGACGACGGCGGCGCGGAACTCGGGCGCGAGGGTGTCCAGGGCCTGCTGGACGTCGGCGTCGAAGTGGGCGTCGTTGAAGAGCTGCTGCGGGGTGGGTTCGCGGCTGGCCAGGCGCTCGGCCGCGTCCTCGCCCAGGGCGTCGAAGCGGATGCGCTGCTTGCGCCGCACCATGTCCAGGAACAGGTTCGTGGTGATGCGGTGCAGCCAGCCCTCGAAGGTGCCCGGCGAGTACGTCGACAGGGAGCGGAAGACGCGGACGAAGACCTCCTGGGTGAGGTCCTCGGCGTCGTGCTGGTTGCCGGTGAGGCGGTAGGCCAGGCGGTAGACGCGGGCGCTGTGGGTGCTGACGATCTCGTCCCAGGTGGGCGGGGTCCACGCCTGCCCGTCCGCGTCACTGGTGAAGGTCGCGGTCTGGGCGTCGCCCCCGGCGAGGCCGGTGGCGTGGCTGTCAGCAGCGGTGTCGGTCACGGATTTCGGCCTGCCCGCCGACCCGAGGAAGCGCCGCAGCACTCCTCCCCGATCCCCGGGCGCGGCCGCACCTCCCCTGTCGGCTCTGGTGGTGTCCAGTGGAGCCCCTACCATAGCCACCTCGCCCGTTAGCTCCGGATAAGCGTTTTTACGAGAATTTGATGCTCGCTGGTGCGGCTCGTGCCGCTGCGTCAGCAGTTGTGCGGTGCCCTGCTCCACCTCTCGCCCCCCGAAGCGTCCCCCACCACTGTCTCTTCCCTGTAAACGCCCAGTCCCATCTGCGGGTTCCCGACGCCAACGGATACAGTCACGCCGAGGCATCCATGGGGACAGGAGAGGGTCATTACCGGCAACCGGCAGACGAGCGCGGCATTCGCCGACGCCTTTGCCGCCGAGGAGGAAGCGCTGCTCTGGGCCCGCGACCGCGCCCGCGACGCGGGGCTGCGCTCGGTGTCGCCCGGCACGGGTTCCGCGCTGCGCCTGCTCGCCGCCTCCGTGGACGCGAAGGCGGTCGCGGAGATCGGCACGGGCTGCGGGGTGTCCGGAATCCATCTGCTGCACGGCATGCGCCCCGACGGGGTGCTGACCACGGTCGATCCGGAGCCGGAGCACCAGCAGTTCGCCCGGCAGGCGTTCCGCGGCTGCGGCTTCGCCAGCAACCGGGCCCGCTTCATCCCCGGCCGCGCCCTGGATGTGCTGCCCCGGCTCGCGGACGCGGGCTACGACCTCGTGTTCTGCGACGGGGACCGGCACGAGTACCCGGACTATCTCGCCGAGTCGCTGCGGCTGCTGCGCTCCGGCGGCCTGGTGGTCTTCGAGGGGGTCTTCGCGAGCGGCCGCACGGTCGACTCGGGGCCGCAGCCGTCGGAGGTGCTGCGGCTGCGGGAGCTGCTGCGCACGGTGCGCGAGAGCCAGGAGCTGGTCACCTCGCTGCTGCCGGTCGGCGACGGGCTGCTGTGCGCCGTCAAGCGGTGACGGCGGCGCGGGGCCTCACCGCGACGCCGCGTGCCGTGCCCCGGAAACGCGGCTGCCCCGGCACCGCGTACGATGCCGGGGCAGCCGTGAGGACTGGCTGGGCGCAGGTCAGACGACGACCTTCTTGAGCGCGTCGCCGAGCGCCTCGGCCTCGTCAGGGGTCAGCTCGACGACGAGTCGACCGCCGCCTTCGAGCGGAACGCGCATGACGATGCCCCGCCCCTCCTTGGTCACCTCGAGCGGACCATCGCCCGTCCGCGGCTTCATGGCCGCCATGCTCGTTCCCCTTCCTGACACCAGCTCATCGTCTGCCGATGGCACCCGGCGGGCACCCGCGGGACCGGATCGGACACGCGACACCGGCATCGAACACATTGCTTCTAAGCCATTATCCCGCATCTCAGGACCCGATGACCAACATCGGTCCGCATCGCTTGGGCAACGCGCGCGAGCAAAACCACCCAATTCGGGGATGTGCCTGCGATACTGCGCCACCGCACCGACGCCCTTCGGCCACCTCCGGCCCGGTTTTCTTTGACGCAGCTCACACCGGGGGACGGGCCGCTGGCCGATGATCTCCGCCATGCTGTGATCGGACAGGGGCGTACCGACCGGTACGTCACCATCGCGAACCGGAGGGGATGCGCCATGGCCGACACCGTGCTCTACGAGGTGAGCGACGGGCTCGCGACGATCACGCTGAACCGCCCCGAGGCGATGAACGCGCTGAACGTGGCGGCCAAGGTCGCGCTGCGGGAGGCGGCCGAGGAGGCGGCCCGGGACACCGCCGTACGGGCCGTCCTGCTGACCGCCGCCGGGGAGCGGGCGTTCTGCGTGGGCCAGGACCTCAAGGAGCACATCGGGCTGCTGGCGCAGGACCGGGAGACCGGGTCCGGGCAGACGATGAGCACGGTCAAGGAGCACTACAACCCGATCGTGCGGGCGCTCGCGGGAGCGGCGAAGCCGGTGGTCGCCGCGGTGAACGGGGTGGCGGCCGGAGCCGGTTTCGGGTTCGCGCTCGCGGCGGACTACCGGATCGTCGCCGACACCGCGTCCTTCAACACGTCGTTCGTGGGCGTCGCCCTGACCGGGGACTCCGGGATCTCCTGGACCCTGCCGCGGGTGGTCGGGCCGAGCCGGGCGGCGGACCTGCTGCTGTTCCCGCGCAGCATCAGCGCGCAGGACGCGCTGGAGCTGGGGATCGCCAACAGGGTGGTGCCCGCGGCCGAGCTGCGGGACGAGGCCGTGAAGGTGGCGCGGAAGCTGGCCGCGGGGCCGACGGTGGCCTACGCGGCGATCAAGGAGGCGGTGGCCTTCGGGCTGACGCACTCGCTGGAGGAGACCCTCGGCAAGGAGGACGAACTCCAGACCCGCGCCGGGCAGTCCGAGGATCACGCGATCGCCGTGCATGCCTTCGTCAACAAGGAGAAGCCGCGGTATCTGGGACGGTGACGCGCCGTGGCGGGGCGCTCCTCGCCACGCAGGTCTCCAGGTGGTCGTTGACCAGACCGCACGCCTGCATCAGCGCGTACGCCGTCGTGGGGCCCACGAATCTCAGGCCCCGCTTCTTCAGCTCCTTGGACAGGGCCGTGGACTGCGGGGTGACCGCCGGGACGTCGGCCAGGGTCTTCGGGGCCGGGCGGGTGGCCGGGTCGGGGGCGTGGGACCAGATCAGCTCGTCCAGGTCGCCCGCCGGCCAGTCGGCGAGGACGCGTGCGTTGGCGAGGGTGGCGTCGATCTTGGCGCGGTTGCGGATGATGCCCGGGTCGGCCAGGAGGCGCGCGCGGTCCTCGTCGGTGAACGCGGCGACCTTCTCGATGCAAAAGCCCGCGAAGGCGGCGCGGAAGCCCGGACGGCGGCGCAGGATGGTGATCCAGGACAGGCCGGACTGGAAGGCCTCCAGGCTGAGCCGCTCGAAGAGGGCGTCGTCGCCGTGGACCGGGCGGCCCCACTCCTCGTCGTGGTACGACACGTAGTCCTCGGTGGACAGGGCCCACGGGCAGCGCGGCGCGCCGTCCGGGCCGACGAGGGCGGCGGTCACCGCTGGTCCTCCGGGTGCTCGGACTTGTCCGGGGCGGGGCGCGCGGCGGCGGCGCGCGCGCCGGCCAGCGCGGACTCCAGGCCCGCGATGCGGGCGTCGCGCTCGGCCAGTTCGGCGCCTAGGCGGCCGAGGGCGTCGTCGACGTCGGCCATGCGGTAGCCGCGCGGGGCGAGCGGGAAGCGCAGGCTCTCCACGTCCTCGCGGCCCACCGGCCGGTCGTCGGGCAGCGGATCCTGGAGCCGCTCGGGCGCGGCCTCGGGCAGCGGGGCGCTCTCGCCGCCGCCCAGCACGCCGAGGGTCACCGCGGCGACCACGACGGCCAGCGCGATGACCAGGAACAGGAACATCACCATCGTCTCAAGGCCCCCATGCTCGGGTCCCGGCCACTGTGCCGGACGCGGAATCTGTCAGCTCCGATCGTGCCATGCGAGTCTGACAGTTAGGGTCACTGGCGGTCGCAGTGCCGGACGTACGAGGAAGAGGTCACAGCGGATGCTCAGGCTGGGCAGGCGGGAATTCGGACCGCGCGAACGAGTGATCATGGCGATCGTGAACCGGACCCCCGACTCCTTCTACGACCGGGGGGCCACCTTCCGCGACGAGCCGGCCCTGGCGCGCGTCGAGCAGGCGGTGGCCGAGGGCGCGGCGATCATCGACATCGGCGGGGTGAAGGCGGGCCCCGGCGAGGAGGTCTCCGCCGAGGAGGAGGCGCGGCGCACGGTCGGCTTCGTGGCGGAGGTGCGGCGCCGGTTCCCGGACGTGGTCATCAGCGTGGACACCTGGCGGGCCGAGGTCGGCGAGGCGGTGTGCGAGGCGGGCGCCGACCTGCTGAACGACGCGTGGGGCGGCGCGGACCCGGGCCTCGCGGAGGTCGCGGCGCGCTACGGCGTGGGCCTGGTGTGCACCCACGCGGGCGGCGCGGAGCCGCGTACCCGCCCGCACCGGGTCACGTACGACGACGTGATGGCCGACGTCCTGGACGTGACCGTGGGCCTCGCGGAGCGTGCGGTGGCGCTCGGGGTGCCGCGGGAGTCGGTGCTGATCGACCCCGGGCACGACTTCGGCAAGAACACCCGGCACAGCCTGGAGGCGACGCGGCGCCTCGACGAGATGGTCGCCACGGGGTGGCCGGTGCTGGTGTCGCTGTCCAACAAGGACTTCGTCGGGGAGTCGCTGGACCGGCCGGTCAAGGAGCGGCTGATCGGCACGCTCGCGACGACGGCGGTGTCCTCCTGGCTCGGCGCGATGGTCTACCGCGTCCACGAGGTCGCCGAGACCCGTCAGGTCCTCGACATGGTCTCCGCCATCGCGGGCCACCGCCCCCCTGCGGTGGCCCGGCGGGGTCTGGCCTAGGGTCTTTCGTTTGGATCAGGCCGGATCAGGGAGCGGGGTCTGGTGCCGTGCGTCGCAAGGCGGAGGAGGGCGACATGGCGGAGCCATGGCAACCGACGACAACGCCGCGAGGCGCGGTGCCGGGGCCCGCGAGCCCGGCATGATCCAAACGAGAGGCCCTAGGGACCTGGGTCCGGCGGCGTGGCTACCGTGCGGCCTCCTTGGAGACCAGGGCCACCGCTTCGTCGACCTCGTCGGTGACGTGGAAGAGCAGGAGGTCCTTCTCCAGGGCCTTGCCGGTGGCCACCAGGGTGTTCTTGAGCCAGTCGACCAGGCCGCCCCAGTACTCGCTGCCGAAGAGCACGATCGGGAAGCGGGTGACCTTCTGGGTCTGGACCAGGGTCAGCGCCTCGAAGAGCTCGTCCAGGGTGCCGAGGCCGCCGGGCAGCACCACGAAGCCCTGCGCGTACTTCACGAACATCATCTTGCGGACGAAGAAGTAGCGGAAGTTCAGCCCGATGTCGACGTAGGCGTTCAGCCCCTGCTCGAAGGGCAGCTCGATGCCCAGCCCGACCGAGACGCCGCCCGCCTCGCAGGCGCCCTTGTTGGCTGCCTCCATCGCGCCGGGGCCGCCGCCGGTGATCACCGCCCAGCCGGCCCGCGCGAGGCTGCGGCCGAGCCGGACCCCGGCGTCGTACTCCGGTGAGTCCACGGGGGTGCGGGCCGAGCCGAACACGCTGATCGCGGGCGGGAGTTCGGCCAGCGTGCCGAAGCCCTCGATGAACTCCGACTGGATGCGCAGCACCCGCCAGGGATCGGTGTGGACCCAGTCGGACGGGCCACCCGCGTCCAGCAGCCGCTGGTCGGTCGTGCTCGGCGTCACCTGGCCCCGCCGCCGGAGGACCGGCCCGAGCCGCTGCTCGTCCGGCGGCTGCTTCTTCCCCTCGGGGTTCCCGGTAGGCATGTGCGCTCCCTCCACTTGCCGGTGGTTCGTTCCCAGACTAGATCTACGCGGGTTACACAGGGGGGACATCCGGGTGTCCGCCCCGCGGGCGCCACGCGGGGCGGGGCTACGCCGTGAGCCAGTTCCGCAGCCGCTCCTCGGCCTTGAGGATCTTGGCCGTCTCCACGCGCTCGTCCCGCTTGTGCGCCAGGTGCGGGTTGCCGGGGCCGTAGTTGACCGCGGGGATGCCGAGCGAGGCGAAGCGGGAGACGTCCGTCCAGCCGTACTTGGGGCGCGGGATGCCGCCGACCGCCTCGATGAAGGCCGCCGCGGCCGGGTGGGAGAGGCCGGGCAGCGCGCCGCCACTGTGGTCGTCGACCACGAACTCGGCCACCCCGCAGTCCGCGAACACCTCGCGGACGTGCGCGATCGCCTCCTCCTCGGTGCGGTCGGGGGCGTAGCGGAAGTTGACGGTGACCACGCACTCGTCGGGGATGACGTTGCCCGCGACCCCGCCGCCGATGCCCACGGCGTTCAGGCCCTCGCGGTACTCCAGGCCGTCGATCACCGGGTAGCGGGGCTCGTAGGCCGCCAGGCGGGCCAGGATCGGCGCGGCCGCGTGGATGGCGTTGGCGCCCATCCAGGAGCGCGCCGAGTGCGCCCGCTCGCCCTCGGTCCTCAGCAGCATGCGCAGCGTGCCCTGGCAGCCGCCCTCGACCTCGCCGTCGGAGGGCTCCAGGAGCACCGCGAAGTCGCCCTCCAGCCACTCCGGGTGGGCCTGCGCGACATGCCGCAGTCCGTTGAGGTCGGCGGCGACCTCCTCGTTGTCGTAGAAGACGAAGGTCAGGTCGCGGTTGGGGGCCGGCACGGTGGCCGCGATGCGCAGCTGGACCGCCACGCCCGACTTCATGTCGCAGGTGCCGCAGCCCCACAGCACGCCGTCCTCGTCAAGCCGCGAGGGCACGTTGTCCGCGATCGGCACGGTGTCGATGTGCCCGGCCAGCACGACCCGCTCGGCGCGGCCCAGGTTCGTGCGGGCGATCACGTTGTTGCCGTACCGGTCCACCGTCAGGTGCGGCAGGGCGCGCAGCGCGGTCTCGATCGCGTCCGCGAGCGGCTTCTCGGTGCCGCTCTCGGAAGCGGTGTCCACGAGCCGCGCGGTGAGCGTGGCGGCGTCCAGCGTGAGGTCAAGCGAGGTGTCGGCCATGGCACCGACCCTAGCGCGCCGCCGCGGGGCGCCCGGTTCGCGCGCGCGGTGCCGGACCACTGGTGAGAGGGGGTGATCACTCCAGTACCTTGTACGCGTGTCACAGCCGTCCCCCACCCGTCCCAAGCGCCGCGGCCGTCTTCTCCGGTTCGCCGCGGCCCTGTTGGTCCTGTGCGGTGTCGCCGCCTACCTCGTGGTGCAGTACGTCACCGGAGGGGGCGGGTCCCACGGCTGCAAGGTGGTCTCGGCCGCCGGCGACGGGACGTCGTACGAGTTCACGCCCGAGCAGGCGGCGAACGCGGCGACGATCGCCGCCGTCGGCACCGGCCGGAACATGCCCGAGCGGGCCGTGACCATCGCGCTCGCCACCGCGATCCAGGAGTCGGGGCTGCGCAACATCGAGCACGGCGACCGGGACTCGCTCGGCCTGTTCCAGCAGCGGCCCTCGCAGGGCTGGGGCACCGAGCGGCAGATCATGGACCCCGCGTACGCGGCCGGGATCTTCTACGCCCATCTGGCCAAGGTGCCCGACTACTCCGATCTGCCGCTCACCGTGGCCGCGCAGCGGGTGCAGCGCAGCGGCTACCCGGAGGCGTACGCCAAGCACGAGCCGGACGCCGAGCTGCTGTCGGCGGCGCTGACCGGGCAGGCGGCGGCCACGCTGACCTGCGACGGCCGCTTCGACACGGCGGCCACGGCGACCGGTCCGGACGCGGTACGGGCCGCGCTGGTACGGGACTTCGGGCGGGACGCGTTGCAGGAGACCGGTGCGGAGGTGGGCGGGTCGCCGGTGCCCTCGCCGTCTCCCGCGCCGAGCGTGACGGCGACGGCGAGCGGGCGGACCGTGACGGTACCGGTGCCGCTCGGGACGCGGACGGACGCGAGCGGGCGCGGGGAGCGGGCGCGGGGATGGCAGCTCGCGCACTGGGCGGTCGCCAACTCCTCGGCGCTGCACATCCAGCAGGTCGCCTACGCGGGGCGGGTGTGGACCGCGGGGAGCGACGGCGGGGCGTGGCGGCCGGTGCGGTCCCAGGGGGCGGCGGGCGCGGAGAAGTCCGTGGGCGTTGTCCGGATCGTGACCGGACAGTAGTACGAGGGGTCGCGCCGACGGGTGGCGTCGGCGTTTCACACGCGGCCATCCGGGCGAGCGGCGGGGCGCGGCCGGAATCCCTTGGGGTGCCAGGGATGGAAGGATTCTTCCGGGCGCTCCGGCGGACGACCTTTGCCCGTTTTTATCCACACCTGATAATGCGACGCGTTATCCGTTCTTTACCCGGGGCGTCCGCAACCTTCGGCGGCTTCGAGCGGTAGTCATGGCGTCCGGGCCCGGTGCCGGGTCCGGACGACAGAGATCGTCTCTCCCGTCGAATGGAGCATCATGTCCCTCCCCCTGACCCGCCGGATCGCCCGTGCCGCGCTGCTCGTCGCAGCGGGAGCGGCCGCCGGGGTCGGTGCGGCCGGCTCCGCCGGTGCGGCCACGAACCTGCCGGCGGCCACGCCGAACCTGGGCGGCCTGACCGCACTGGACACGGCGCACGTCGGCGACACCGTCGACGGTGCCGCGGAGCACGTCACCTCGGTGGCGGGCAACGCGGGCGGCAACGCCGTGAAGACGGCCGTGCCGGCCGCGGGCAAGACGGCCGGCGGCGCCGTGAAGAAGGCCGCTCCGGCGGCGCAGCAGGCCACCGGGGGCGTGGCCGGGGCCGCGGGCAGCGCCCTCGGGGACGCGGCGGCCGGCGCGACGAAGGGCGGCCTGCCCACGTCCAACCTGCCGATGTCCGCCGTGCCCGTGCAGGGCACGCCGCTCAGCTGAGCCGCGACCGCCCTGTGAACGGGGTCCGGGGGGTGCGTCCCCCCGGACCCCGTCCGGCGTTCCCGGGGAGCGTCACAGGCGCGAGACCGCTGCCCGGATCCGCTCGTCCGTCGCCGTCAGTGCCACGCGGACGAAGGTCTCGCCCGCGGTGCCGTAGAAATCGCCGGGGGCGACCAGGATGCCCAGGTCGGCGAGGTGGGCGACGGTGGTCCAGCAGGGTTCGTCGCGGGTGGCCCACAGGTAGAGGCTGGCCTCGCTGTGCTCGATGCGGAAGCCGTGGGCCAGCAGGGCCGAGCGGAGCGCCTCGCGGCGGGCGGCGTAGCGGGCCCGCTGCTCGTGCACGTGGGCGTCGTCGCCCAGCGCGGCCACGACGGCGGCCTGCGTCGGGGCGGAGGTCATCATGCCGCCGTGCTTGCGGATCTCCAGGAGCGGGCCCAGGACGGCCGGGTCGCCGGCGATGAACGCGGCGCGGTAGCCGGCCAGGTTGGAGCGCTTGGAGAGGGAGTGGACGGCCACGACGCCGTCGTACGAGCCGCCGTTGACGTCCGGGTGCAGCACCGAGACCGGGTCGGCCTCCCAGCCCAGCTCCAGGTAGCACTCGTCGGAGAAGACCAGGACGCCGTGGGCGCGGGCCCAGGCGACGATCTCGGTCAGCTCCCGCTTGCCCAGCACCTGGCCCGTCGGGTTGGACGGGGAGTTCAGCCAGAGCAGCTTCAGACCGGCCGGGTCCAGCTCGCGCGGGTCGTCGTACGTCTCGTACCGGGCGCGGGCGAGCCGGGCGCCCACCTCGTACGTCGGGTACGCGAGGCGCGGGTAGGCGACCTTGTCGTCGGGGCCGAGGCCGAGCTGGGTCGGCAGCCAGGCCACCAGTTCCTTGGAGCCGACGACCGGCAGGACGTGCCGGTGGGTCACCTCGCGCGCGCCGAGACGGCGCTCCAGCCAGCCGCAGATCGCGTCCCGCAGCGCGGGCGTGCCCCAGACGGTCGGATAGCCCGGCGAGTCGGCCGCGTCGACCAGGGCCTTCTGGACCAGCTCGGGGACCGGGTCGACCGGGGTGCCGACGGAAAGGTCGACGATGCCGTCCGGATGGGCCGCGGCCGTCTTCTTGTACGGCTCCAGCTTGTCCCAGGGAAACGTGGGAAGCCGGTCGGAGACTGCGGACACGATCAGTGGCTCACTTTCGTCTGGTGCGGCAAACGCCTCGGTCCCGTGCGGCGGTGATCAGGCGATCGGGGCCGTACGGGACCGAGGCGACGCGATGCGGGCCGCTTGGGCGCTAGGGCCTGGACGCCCTAGACGGTCACTCGCCCTGCGGCGGCAGCGCGGCGACGAAGGGGTGGTCGCGCTCGATCAGCCCCAGCTTGCTGGCGCCGCCGGGCGAGCCCAGCTCGTCGAAGAACTCGACGTTCGCCTTGTAGTAGTCCTTCCACTCCTCCGGGACGTCGTCCTCGTAGAAGATCGCCTCGACCGGGCAGACCGGCTCGCAGGCACCACAGTCGACGCATTCGTCCGGGTGGATGTACAAGGACCGCTGGCCCTCGTAGATGCAGTCGACCGGACACTCCTCGATGCACGCCTTGTCCTTGACGTCGACACAAGGCTGCGCGATGACGTAGGTCACGCTGTCGTTCCTCCTCGATAGGGCGCTGGCGGGCCTCTTCAGGCTCCGCCGCCTGGCGCGCGGGAGCGCGGCGTCGTCGATGCCCGCCCCTAGTATCTCCGTTCCGGAGCATGATCCGAACAGGAGGGGTGAACTGACCGGTGGAAATCTCGGCACAAGGGCGCCTGGAAGTCCGAATCACCCCCGCTGACGTGGGAAAACGCGTCTCCGTGCGGCGGTTGAGCGAACCCGGCACGGCGCGGGAGAAGTTCACCGACACGGTGGGTGTTCTCACATCTTGGGATCATGGCGTGCTCATGATCACACAGCGGAGCGGTGCGAGTGTCCGATTCCCGGAAACCTCGCTCGTGGCGGGCAAGGTCGTACCGGCCGCCCCGGCACGCCGGAGGGGTCCCGCGGCGAGCTACGAGGAGCTGGCGCGGGTCACCTCGCGCGGCTGGCGTCCGGTGGAGAGCGAGTGGCTCGGCGAGTGGGAGCTGCGGGCCGCCGGAGGGTTCACCCGGCGCGCCAACAGCGTGCTCCCGCTGGGCGATCCCGGCCGTCCGCTCGACGCGGCCCTCGCGGCCGTACGACGCTGGTACGGCGAGCGCGGGCTGCCCGCCTACGTGCAGACCGCGACGGGCGCCGAGGGCACGCAGGAGCTGCTCTGCGCGGAGCTGGAGCGGCGCGGCTGGGTGCGGGAGGTGAGCGCCGAGGTGTGGACGGGCGCGCTCGCGCCGGTCGCCGACCGGGCCGAGGGCGCGGACGTGGTCCTCGCCCGCGAGGCGGACGAGGCGTGGCTCGCGCGGTACCAGCGCAAGGGGGTGAGCGAGATGGCCCTGCGGGTGCTCGGCAGCGGGTCCCCGGGCGGGTCCGGGCGCGCGGGCGGGCCCTCGGTGTGGTTCGCCTCCGTGCCGGGCGGGCCGGGCGCGGCCCCGGCGGCGATCGGGCGGTGTGTCGTGGACGGGCGCTGGGCCGGGTTCGCGGCGGTCGAGGTGGACCCCGGGCGCCGCCGGCAGGGCCTCGCCACCGAGGTGATGGCCGCCCTCGCCCGCCGTGCCCTGGCCGAGGGGGCCTCGGCCGCGTGGCTCCAGGTGGAGACCGACAACGAGGGGGCCAAGATCCTGTACACCGGGCTGGGCTTCACCCGGCACCACGTCTACCACCACTTCCGGGAGCCGGTGGAACAGTCCGCTCAAGGCCAGTCGTAGGAACCCCGGAAGCCACCTGGAAGGGCAAGGGCCTGTCATGCGTCACCCGTACCTGCCGCCGCCGTACCCGCCCCCGCCCGAGCGGTCCGCCGAGCTGCGGGCGAGGTTCGCCGAGGAGGCGCGGTCCGAGCGGCCGGATCTGGCGGCGCTGTGCCTGCTGATCGGCGCGGAGGCGGACGGCTCGCTGGACGAGGCCGGGATCGACGGCGCGCAGGCGGAGCTGGACCGGCTCGCGGGCGAGCTGCCGTACCGGCCCGGCGGCCCGCGCGCGTGGGCGGAGGCCCTGCGGCGGCTGCTCGGCGGGCGCTACGAGTTCCACGGCACGCCCGGCGACTACCAGCGTCTGGAGTCCTCGCTGCTGCACGAGGTGCTGCGGCGCCGGCGCGGGCTGCCGATCCTGCTGTCGGTGGTGTGGCTGGAGGTCGCCCGGCGGGCCGGGGCCCCGGTCTACGGGGTCGCTCTGCCGGGGCACTTCGTGGTGGGGTTCGGGGCGGCCGGGGAGCAGGTGCTGGCCGATCCGTTCGAGGGCGGGCGGGTGCTGACCGGGCCGGACGCCGAGCTGCTGGTGGCCGGGGCGACGGGCGCGCCGCTGGATCCCGGGATGCTGGAGCCCGCGCCGCCGCTGGAGGTCGTCCAGCGGATCCTGAACAACATGCGCGCGTGGTCCGCGGCCCGCCCCGAGCGCTCGGACGTGGCGCTGCGCGCGGTGGAGCTGGCGCTGCTGATCCCCGCCCACCCGGCCCGGCTGCGCTACGAGCGCGGCCAGCTACTGGTGCAGCGCGGGCAGTTCACCGCCGGGGCGGCCGAACTGGACGCGTACGCCGAGCTGATCGAGGTCGTCGACGAACCGGCCGCCGAACGGGTACGGCACCAGGCCCGCACGGCCCGCGCGAAGCTCAACTGACCTGCCGTACGGGCAAGTTCTAGAGCCAGCCCTTCTCCCGCGCGGTGCGCACCGCCTCCGCCCGGTTGCGGACGGCGAGCTTCTGGATGGCGGTGGAGAGGTAGTTGCGGACCGTGCCCTGGGACAGGTGCAGGGCCGCGGCCAGTTCGGCGTTGGTGGAGCCGTCGGCGGCGGCGCGCAGCACCTCGCGTTCGCGTTCGGTGAGCGGGTTGGCGCCCTCGGCGAGCGCGGCGGCGGCCAGCGTGGGGTCGATGACCCGCTCCCCGGCGAGCACCTTGCGTACGGCGGCGGCGAGTTGGGCCGCGGGGGCGTCCTTGACGAGGAAGGCGTCGGCGCCGGCCTCCATGGCGCTGCGCAGATAGCCGGGCCGCCCGAAGGTGGTCAGCACGACCAGCCTGACGTGCGGGAAGTCCCGGTGGACCCGCGCCGCGGCCTCGATGCCGGTACAGCCCGGCATCTCGATGTCCAGCAGCGCCACGTCCACGTCGTGCGCGCCGACCGCCCCGAGCACCTCGTCCCCGCGCGCGACCTGCGCGACGACCTCGATGTCGTCCTCCAGGCCGAGCAGCGCGGCCAGCGCCTCGCGGACCATGGACTGGTCCTCGGCCAGCAGGACCCTGATGGTGCTCGTCATGCCCCGGATCCTATGTCCGCCGCGGGGCCCACGGGCACGCGGGCGACGAGCCGGAACCCGTGCCTGGCCCGGCCCGCCTCCAGCGTCCCGCCGGCCTTCTCCAGGCGCTCGGTCAGCCCGGTAAGGCCGTTGCCGAAACCGCCGCCCCCGCCGCCCGACCCGTCGTCCTCGACGGCGAGTTCGAGCACCGGGCCGTCCAGCGTCTGGCGGCGCGTGAGCCGTACGGTGCACCGGTCGGCGCCGCTGTGCCGCACCACGTTGGTGACCGCCTCGCGCAGCGCCCAGGCGAGCGCCGACTCGGCCTCCTCCGGCACCCCGGCGAGGTCGGGTTCGGCCGGGACCTCGGCGGCGACCCCGGCGGCCGTGAGGGCCACCAGGGTGCCGGCCAGCTCGACGGCGAGCCGGGGGCGCCGGTAGCCGGTGACGGCCTCCCGGACGTCCACCAGGGCCTGGCGGCTGACCTGTTCGATGTCGGCGACCTGCCGTGCCGCCTTGTCGGGGTGCTCGGGCAGCATCCGCCCGGCCAGCTCGCTCTTGAGCGTGATCAGGGAGAGCGAGTGGCCCAGCAGGTCGTGCAGGTCGCGGGCGAGGCGCAGCCGCTCCTCGTTGGCGGCGAGCTGGGCGACGGTGGCCCGCGCCTTGCGCAACTCGATGGTGGTGCGTACCAGTTGGCCCACGCCGACCATCGCGAACCCGATCAGCACGACCAGCAGCAGATCCTCGTCGATCGTGTACACGCCCCAGCGCAGTCCGACGAGGTACATCATCAGGGCGGAGCCCGGGATCGCCCAGCACGCGAGCCGCGGCGGCAGGGTCGCCCCGCAGGCCACCGAGAGGTAGACGAACAGGCCGCTCCACTCGGTGCCCAGGCCGTAGGCCAGGGCGGGCGCGAGCACGGCGAGGACCGTGAGCAGCGAGGCCACGGCCCGGGGCGCGAAGGGCCGGCCCATCTCCCGGAAGACCAGGATCAGATACGCGGCCACGAAGGCGGTGAGGCCGACCGCGCCCGCCACGGTGCCGCCCCGGGTGTGCCCGCCGGCGAGCAGGTCGCGGACCGGGGAGTTGAGGAAGACCAGCCACACACCGATCCACAGCACCTTGACCAGCAGCTCGCGCCGGCCCAGCCGGCCCTGCCCGCTCCGCGCCTCGGGTCCCGGCCCGGCCGCCTTCGGGTCTTCCGCCATGGTGCTCACGCCTTCAGCGTGTCCTTCCGGTACAGCCAGGCCGCGCCGCCCGCGAAGAGGACGAAGTACACGGCGAGGACGGCGATGTCGGTGGCGTGCGGGGCCTGGCTCCGCTCGATGGACCGGCCCAGCGCGGCGTAGGCGTGGGTCGGCAGCCACGTGGCGATGTCCTGGAGCAGCCGCGGGAAGGTGGTCGTGGGCATCCACAGGCCGCCGAGGATCGACAGGCCGAAGTACACGATCATCGTGATGGGCCGGACCGCGTCCCCGGAGGCGAGGTAGCCGATGGCCACGCCGAGCGCGGCGAAGACCAGGCTGCCGGCCCAGATGACCCCGGTGAGCGCGAGCCACTGCCAGGCGTCCAGCCGTACGTGCTTGATCGCGGCGGCGGCCAGGAAGACCACCACGATGGACGGCAGGCTCACCACGGCGGCGCTGGCGGTCTTGGCAAGGACGTAGCCGCGGCCGGGCAGCGGGGTCAGCCGGAGCTGCCGCACCCAGCCGCTCTCGCGTTCCTTGGCGATGCGCTCGCTGTTGCCCATCAGCACGGCGGTCAGGGCGCCGAAGGAGGCCATGGAGACCATCATGTACGTCGCCAGGGTCAGCCCCGTGCCGTCCATCCTGGACTCGTCGGCGTTGCCCGCGATGATCAGGAAGAGGACCGTCGGGTAGACCACCGAGAAGAACAGGAACTTCCGGTTGCGCAGGGCGCGGGTCAGTTCGAGCTTGATCAGGGAGTTCATGACCGCTTGGCCTCCTCGGCCTCCGTGAGGGCGACGAACGCCTGTTCCAGACCGAGGCCGGAGACCTCGAGGTTGCGGGGGTAGACGCCGAGACCGTACAGGGCGTGCACGGTGGCGTCGGCGTCGGCGGACTGGATGCGCACGGTCTGCCCGGAGACGTCGACGGCGGTCAGGCACGGCAGGGCGCGCAGGGCGTCCGCGTCGACGGCGCCTTCCAGGTCGAAGGAGATCCGCCGGGCGCCCGCACGGGCCTTGATCTCGGCGGCGGTGCCGTCGGCGAGGAGGCGCCCGCGGTGCAGTACCAGGACCCGGTCGGCGATGGCGTCGGCCTCTTCGAGGTAGTGCGTGGCGAACAGGACCGTACGGCCCCGGTCGGCCTGCTCGCGCATGGTGGCCCAGAAGGCCTGGCGGGCGGAGACGTCCATGCCGGTGGTCGGCTCGTCCAGGATGATCAGGTCGCTGTCGCCCGCGGTGGCGAGGGCGAAGCGGACCCGCTGGGCCTGGCCGCCGGACAGCTTGTTCACCTTGCGGTCGGCGATCTGCGTGATGCCCGCGCGGGCCATCACCTCGGCGGCCGGGTACGGGCGCGGGTGCAGGGAGCAGCCCAGCCTGACCAGTTCGGCGACCGTGACCTCGTCCATCAGGCCGCCGCTCTGCAGCATGGCCCCGACCCGCCCGGCCACGATCGCCTCGCGCGGGGTGGTGCCGAACACCGACACCGTGCCGGCGTCGGGCTGCTTGAGGCCGAGGAGCAGGTCGAGGGTGGTGGACTTGCCCGCGCCGTTCGGGCCGAGCAGGGCGACGGTCTCCCCCGGGTGCAGCCGCAGCGAGAGCCCGTCGACGGCCCGCACCGTCCCGTACGTCTTGGTCACCTGGTCGAAACCGGCCACCTCGGTGGTGGAGGTGGCCGGTACCGCTGTCGTTGTCATGTCGTCCATGGTGCCGGGGCGGCCCGGGCCCCGGCAGTGTCGGGGGTCCTGGGAGGCGCATGACAGTTGTCATGTCATGCGGCAGTCCGAACGGTTCGGCCGGTGTCGGCCGACTCTGGCGGATCGGCACGAATTGGGTGGCATGAACGCGCCGAAGTCGTTAGCTTGAGCGCCGCCCGGTCCGACCTCCGGGCACCACCACAAGGGGGAAGTCTGTTATGCGCAAACTCCTTGCCAGTACCGCCACCGCCGCTGTCGCCCTCGCCGGCCTCGTGTTCGCCGATCCGGCACAGGCGGCCTCGTCGCATCAGACCGCGTCGTCAAGCACTGTCTCTGTCCAGGCCATCAACTGCCACGCCAAGGAGAGCGTACGGATCCGGCAGTCGAAGTCGACCAGCTCTGCCGCTCTCGGGCTCTTCCCCAAGGGGGCGGGAGCCGACTGCGGCGCATCCACGGAGGGCGGCACCTTCACCGCCTGCGGCTATACGAACGGATACTTCTGGATCGCCATCAACTACCAGGGCATCAAGGGCTATGTGGCCCTGTACTGCATCACGCGTCCGTGACCGCGTGAAACCGTGAAGGCCCGCCCATCCTGGGGCGGGCCTTCACTCGTTGGGCGTCCGGGCGGGAGGAGGTCAGTTCGGGTTCGTGGAGATGACCGCGACTCGGTTGGTCTTGCTCATCAGTGCCTGGCGCAGGGCGCCGTAGACGTCCTGCGGCGTGACCGGCGTCTTCTCGCCGTTGCCGCGGGCGATGAGGACGCCGTCGAAGGCCTTGCCGTACAACTGCTTCAGGGCGGTCAGATCGGGCTTGTCGACCAGTTTGCCATTGACAGCCGTCACACGGAGGAACTTCCACAGCGAGTTCTGCGGGCTCATCGGGACCGCGTGCGCGGCGTCCGTCATCACGGTCACCGGTGCCGACATGGCCGGCTTCGCGAACTCCTTCATCTCGCGGTCGACCTCGGCGTTGGAGACCGCCGGCTGCCGGTTGGCCGTGGGCACGGAGACCGCGGGCGCGTTGCCCGTCTCCACGGCGGCGCGGTACGCCTGTTCGATCGCCTGCGTCGAGCGGCCCGCGTCGATGGCCGTCCCCGCCTTGCCGTAGACGGCCACGGCCTGGCCGGCCTTGAACTGGATGCCGCCCTCGACCACCGCGCCCGAGCCGGAGCCGCCGCCCGCCTGCTGGAGCGCGGCCTGGAGCTTCTCCTCGTCCACCGGCATGACCGGCTCGACCACGCGCTGCCGGCCGAAGAGCGTGCCGACCACGGAGACCGGGTTGTAGTCGCTCTTGGCGGCCGCGCTCGCGGTGGCCTGGAAGTCGAACTGGAGACCGGCGTTGGCCGGGGCGAGCATGACCGTGCGGCCGCCCACGGAGAGCTTCAGCGGCTTGGCGACCCGGCCGCCGAAGGCGTCGTCCAGCTTCTTGACGGCGTCGTCGCGGCTGCCGCCGCCGATGTCGACACCGAGCACGGTGGTGCCCTTGGGCACGTCGGTGTGGTTCATCAGCAGCCCGGCGCCGTAGACACCGCCCGCGATCACGACCACGGCGGCCACGAGCAGCACCAGCTTGCTGCGGCCCTTCTTGGGCTTGGCCGCCGCCTTGGGCGCGGCCGCGGCCGGCTGGGGCTTGGGCGCGGCCGGAGCGGCGGGGCCGCCGGGGCCACCGGCCGGACCGCCGGGGCCACCGGCGCCGAACGGGGCGCCGTTCGCGCCCGGGACGACCGGGATGCCGCTGGTGACGGTGTGCCCGGAGACGTTGTCCGGGGCGCGGTAGCCGGGCGTGCCCGGTTCGGGGGCCGGCTTCTGCGGGGTGAGGATCGCGGTGTCGTCGCTGAGTCCGCCGCCGGGTCCGAGCCCGCCGCCCGGCGCACCGGCGCCCGCCGGTCCTTCGAGATCGGCGAGGTCCGCGAGGGCGCTGCGGCCGGGCCCCTGGTGGCCGTAGGGGCCCTCGCCGCCCGGCCGCAGCGGGCTGTCCCCGGTGACCGGGCCGCCGGTCGGCCCGGCGGGCCCCTGCGGGCCGCCCCGTCCGCCCCGTCCGCCCGCACCGTTCGCGCCGCCCGCGCCCGCGGTGCCGCCGAAGGCGTCCTGGCCGCCCGCGGCGCCGTTCTCCGAGAAGTACGGCAGATCGTCGCGGCGCGGCTCGCCGCCGCCCGCGTCCGAGGAGCGGGAGCCGCCGCCCAGCGGGCCCGCGGCCAGCGCCTCGGTGACGTCGAAGGAGCCGGTGCCGCCGCCGTGTCCGGGGGCCACGGGGCCGCCGGTGGCGCCGGGCAGGCCGGCACCGTTCGTCTTGCCGGAGTTACGGCCGGGCACGCTCATGGAGCCGACCACACCGCCGGGACGACCGCCGCCGGGGCGGGCGCCGGTGCCACCGGCCGCGCCGCCGGCTGCCTGCGCACCCGGACGCGCGCCCGGCGCGCCACCCGGCGCACCGGCGAAGGCGCCCGAACCGCCGGAGTTCTGGCCCGCGTTGGCCCCCGTAGCGCCCTTGGCGGGCGCGCCCGCCTTGCGGGGCGCGAACCAGTCGCTGGTCTTCTCCTCGGCCTGGACCGCGGGCTCCGCGGGGGCCTCGGGGGCGGGCGCCGGGGCGGCCGGGGCGGGGGCCTCGGCGGCGGGCTTGTCGTCCCGGGTGCCGTCGGCGGACTCGCCGTCCCCCACGGGCTTGCGCACGACGACCGGCGGGATGGGCCGGGACCCGGGGATGTTGATCCGGATCCGGGTCGTCAGCGTGGTCTCGGTCTTGCGTTCCTCGGACTGCGTGCCCGAACGGCCCGCGTCCGCACCGTCGTCGGAAGCCATGGGGGTCCCGTACGGCGGGGTGCCGGACGGGTACGCGGCTCCGCCGCGCCCGTTGGGCCCGGAGGACGGAGTGTCAGTTTCACGACTCAAGGCAGGTTCTCCCAGTTGGCTCCGCCGCCCGACACTGACCTCACTGCTTCGGCGGTCCCCCCAGCTCGAACGAGGTCGAGCGCGCGGGGGAGGCTCGGCGGCGCGCACCACCATACTGGCCGCTTCTCGCGCGCATCCCCTGACCGCTGAGGAAACCCACACCCGACTCGCACGTGGGCCACACCGGAAAGCGGTACGTCACTTGCCAAGTCGGGCGGAGCCGAGGCGCGGTTGCCGCCCCGCGCCGAGGGTGGCGCAGATCACAGCGAGGGCCATGCCGCCGAACAGGAACAGGTAGGAGCCGCCGCCCGCGCCGAAGAGGAAGTCGCCCTCGGGCCGGGCGGAGGTGAGCAGGATGACGGTGACGATCCAGCCCGCCGCCGGGGCCATCGCGCCGCCCCGGGACCGGGTGGCGTACGCGCCGCCGAGGAACGCCCCGACGGCGCCCAGGAGGGCGAGCAGCAGCCCGCCGGGGAACCAGGCGGCCTGCACCAGGGCCCCGGCGGCCGCCATGACCGCGCCGAGCAGGAAGAGGCCGATGTACGCCACGGCCCGCCCGGGGGTCGGCGGGCGCAGCGGCTGGGCGAGCAGGGGGCCCGGGGTGCCGGTGCCCTCGCCGGCGCGGCTCACGGGGCGTCCCCGAGGGCGAGCCCGGCGAACAGGTCGCTCTCGCCGGGCAGGGCGGTGCCGCGCACCAACTCGTAGTATTCGGTGGTGAACAGCGGCTGGGCCAGCTCGTTCGAGAGCGCGAAGTAGGGCTCGGCCACCTCGACCTGGGTGGCGTGGGCGCGCATCGCGGCGGCCTTGGCGGCGGCGTGGGCGGTGCCGTCGACGGCGGTGGTGACGCGCGCGTCGTCCACCACGCCGGGCAGGTCGTCCAGGACCGCGCTCTTCTCGAAGGGCAGGGACGGCAGCGCGTCCTGGAGCCGGGCGAAGGCGTCCTCGGCGACGGAGCGCGGGGTGCGGATCCAGTAGACCTTGTCGATGCGGTGCCCGCGCTCGGCCGCGAGGTCGACGGCGCGCATGGCGACGCGGTGGGCCTGGATGTGGTCCGGGTGGCCGTACCCGCCGTTGTCGTCGTAGGTGACGAGGACCTGGGGGCGGGTCTCCAGGATGACCTCCACGAGGTGTCCCGCGGCCTCGTCCACGTCGGCCTGCCAGAAGCAGCCGGGGTCGTCGTTGTCGGCGAGGCCCATCATCCCGGAGTCGCCGTAGCGGCCCGCGCCGCCGAGCAGCCGGGCGTCGGTGACCCCCAGCTCGCCGAGGGCGGCGGCCAGCTCGCCGCGCCGGTACGCGCCCAGCGCGGCGCCGGTCAGGTGCCGCAGCTCGGGCGGGATGGACTCGCCCCGCTCCCCCAGGGTGCAGGTGACCAGGGTCACGTGGGCGCCCTCGGCCACGTACTTGGCCATGGTGGCGCCGTTGTTGATCGACTCGTCGTCCGGGTGCGCGTGCACCAGCAACAGCCGCCGGGCGGCGCGCGGGCCGGAGGAGGACAGTTCCGTCATGCCACCACCCTACGCACGCCCGGCCCCGGCGCGAGGTCCGACGGGCGCCACGGCGGCCCCAGGGCCGCCCGGCCGGCCGTCAGAACTTGATGCTGCCGATCATGCTCGCCACGTTCGTCGTCAGCTGGCTGATCGTGGGCGCGATGGTCGAGGAGGCGAGATAGAACCCGAGCAGCATGCACACCACCGCGTGGCCGCCCTTCAGTCCCGACTTCTTCATCAGCAGGAAGACGATGATCGCCAGCAGCACCACCGCCGAAATCGAGAGTGCCACGGCGGCTCACCTCCAAAGATCCCAGGGACACGGGTGTTCGGAAAGATCGGTAGAGCAAGTCCATGCGGACACCGGCAGGTTCATACCCACACAGCGGTAGTGATCATAACTATCCGTACTCGCGCATCGCTCGGCGCACGGCCGCACAAGGGGGCGCATGGCCAATATGGTCGGGGTATGACGACGACGTCCGACTCCTTTCCCCGCAGGCACGCCAGGACCCAGCGGTTCACCCTCGGCGCGCCGCGCGGGTTCACCGTCGCGCCCGACGGCGCCCGTGTCGCGTTCCTGCGTTCGAGCTCCGGTTCCGACCGGGCCAACTCCCTCTGGGTGCTCGATCTCCCGGACGGCACCGAGCGCCTCGCCGCCGACCCTGGTGCCCTGCTCAAGGGCGCCTCCGAACAGCTCTCGCCCGAGGAACGGGCCCGCCGGGAGCGCAGCCGTGAGGGCGGGGCCGGCATCGTCGGCTACGCCACCGACGCCGCCGTGGAGTTGGCGTCTTTCACCTTGTCAGGGCGGCTTTTCACGGCGGAGTTGACGAGCGGCGCCACCCGCGAACTGCGCGTGCCGGGGCCGGTGATCGACCCGCGTCCGGCACCCGACGGCCGGCACATCGCCTACGTCGCGCGGGGTGCCCTGCGCGTGGTGGGCGCCGACGGCGAGGGCGACCGCGCGCTCGCCGAGCCGGAGAGCGAGCAGGTCACCTACGGCCTCGCGGAGTTCATCGCGGCCGAGGAGATGAGCCGCACCCGGGGCTTCTGGTGGGCACCGGGGGGCGACCGGCTGCTGGTGGCCCGCGCGGACGACACGCCGGTGACCAGGTGGTGGATCTCCGATCCGGCCCACCCCGAGCGTGAGCCAAGTAACGTCGCCTATCCTGCGGCGGGTACCCCCAACGCGGACGTACGGCTGTTCGTGCTCGGCCTCGACGGGTCGCGCACGGAGGTGCTCTGGGACCGCGCCCGCTACCCGTATCTGGCCCGAGCGCACTGGTCAGAGGCGGGGGCGCCGCTGGTTCTCGTGCAGTCCCGGGACCAGCGCGGCCAGCTGTTCCTGGCGGTGGACCCGGACACCGGGACGACCCGGATGGTGCACGCCGACGAGGACCCAATTTGGCTTGAACTGTTCGCCGGGGTGCCGTGCTGGAGCCCCTCGGGACAGCTGGTCCGGATCGCCGACGAGGGCGGGGCGCGGGTGCTGGCCGTCGGCGAACGTCCGCTGACCAGCGGCCAGTTGCACATCCGTGCGGTGCTGGACGTGGGCGCCCAGGACGTGCTCGTCTCGGCCTCCGCCGGAGCGGACGCGGACGCGCCCGAAATCGGCGAGATCCATGTGTACCGGGTGAACGAGCTGGGTGTGGAACGCGTGTCCCGGGAACCCGGTGTGCACTCGGCGGTGCGCGCCGGGGACGTGACGGTGCTGGTGTCCGCGGCGCTGGACAGGCCGGGCGCCCGTGTCCAGGTGCTCACTGACGGGAAACCGACGGCGACTGTCCGGTCGTACGCCGAAGACCCCGGTTTGTCCCCGCGGATCACCCTCACCGAGGGGGGCGCACGCCGGATTCCGTGCGCCGTGCTTATGCCACGGGACTACCCCGGTGACACTCCCCTGCCGGTTTTGCTGGACCCCTACGGTGGTCCGCACGGCCAGCGGGTGGTGGCCGCGCACAACGCCCATCTCACCTCCCAGTGGTTCGCCGACCAGGGCTTCGCCGTGGTGGTCGCCGACGGCCGGGGCACTCCGGGACGCTCGCCCGCCTGGGAGAAGGAGATCAGGGACGACCTGGCCGAGGTGGTGCTCCAGGACCAGGTGGACGCGCTGCGCTCGCTCGCCGAGCGGTTCCCGCTGGACCTGGACCGGGTGGCGATCCGGGGCTGGTCCTTCGGCGGCTACCTGTCCGCGCTGGCGGTGCTGCGCCGCCCGGACGTCTTCCACGCGGCGGTGGTCGGGGCGCCCGTCACCGATCTGCGGCTCTACGACACCCACTACCAGGAGCGCTACCTGGGCGACCCGAACGAGCGGCCGGAGGTCTACCGCCGCAACTCGCTGATCGACGACGCCGGTCTGGTCGACGCGGCCGAGCCGAGCCGCCCGATGATGGTCATCCACGGACTGGCGGACGACAACGTGGTGGTCGCGCACTCGCTGCGGCTGTCCTCCGCGCTGCTGGCCGCGGGCCGCCCGCACGAGGTGCTGCCGCTGTCCGGGGTGACCCACATGACCCCGCAGGAGACGGTCGCGGAGAACCTGCTCAACCTCCAACTGGACTTCCTGCGGCGGTCCCTGGCGTGACGCGGACCGCGTCCGCCGACCGCGTTCACACGCGGGCAATCTGACGGAAGCGGTGCCGATATACGGACGCGGCAGACTGTTCAGCGTACGGCCGTGCGGGTGCCGTGAACGGGCCGGGGTGCGCAGTCACCCCGGCCCGTTGCCGTTGCCGTTGCCGTTCACCCCGGTGGCCTCGTGGCCCCCCGCCTCCCCCGGTCCTTCCGCCTCCCCCGGTCCTTCCGCCTCCCCCGGTCCCTCCGCCTCCCCCGGTCCCTCCGCCTCCCCCGGTCCCTCCGGCGGCACCACCCGCTTCTCCTCCGCGAAGTGGCACGCCGAGTCATGGGCGGCCGGCCCTTCCCGGAACACCGCCGGCACCGCCAGCGCGGGCACCTCCACGGCGCACCGCTCCCGCGCCTTCCAGCACCGGGTGCGGAAGCGGCACCCGGAGGGGATGTCCGTAGGGGAGGGCACATCGCCGCCGAGGATGATCCGCTCGCGGTGTTCCCGGGCGTCGGGGTCGGGGACCGGCACCGCGGACAGCAGCGCCTGGGTGTAGGGGTGCGTCGGATGCTCGTAGATCTCGGCGTCCCGCCCGATCTCCACGATCCGCCCGAGGTACATGACCCCGACCCGGTCCGAGATGTGCCGCACGATCGACAGGTCGTGGGCGATGAACACGTAGGAGAGGTCGAACTCCGCCTGGAGCCGGTCCATCAGGTTGATCACCTGCGCCTGCACCGACACGTCGAGCGCGGACACCGGCTCGTCGGCGACGATGACCTCCGGGCGCAGCGCGAGCCCCCGCGCGATGCCGATGCGCTGGCGCTGGCCGCCGGAGAACTGGTGCGGATAGCGGTTGACGTACTCCGGGTCGAGCCCCACCACGTCCAGCAGTTCCCTGACCCTGCGGCGCCGGTCGCCCTTGGGGGCCGCCTCGGGGTGGATCTCGTACGGCTCCCCCACGATGTCGCCCACGGTCATGCGGGGGTTGAGGGAGGTGTAGGGGTCCTGGAAGACCATCTGGATGTTGCGGCGTACGGCCTTAAGGGCGCGCCCGGACAGCCGGGTGATGTCCTCGCCCCGGAACCGGATGGACCCGGCGGTCGGCCGCTCCAGGTGGCACAGCAGCCTGGCGACCGTCGACTTGCCGCACCCCGACTCGCCGACGATGCCCAGGGTCTCGCCCCGGCCGAGGGTGAAGTCGACGCCGTCGACGGCCTTGACCGCGCCGATCTGCTTCCGGAACAGCACGCCCCGGGTCAGCGGGTAGTGCTTGACGAGCCCGCTGACCTCCAGGACCGGTTCACCGTTCGCCGCCATCCAGGCACTCCCTCCAGAAGTGACAGGCGCTGCCCCGGACTTCGGACACCTCGTACAGCGGGGGCACCTCGGTGCGGCAGACGTCCCGGGCCATCGGGCAGCGCGGATGGAAGGCGCAGCCCGGCGGGATGTGCGTCAGGTTCGGCGGCAGGCCCCTGATGGCATACAGCTCGCGCCCCTTGAGGTCCAGGCGCGGGATGGAGTCGAGCAGGCCGCGGGTGTAGGGGTGGGCCGGTGCCTTGTAGATGTCGTGCACCGGCGCCGACTCCACGATCCGCCCGGCGTACATCACCGCGATCCGGTCTGCCACGTCCGCCACCACCCCGAGGTCGTGGGTGATGAGGATGAGCCCCATGCGGTACTCGCGCCGCAACTCCGCGAGCAGGTCCATGACCTGGGCCTGCACGGTGACGTCCAGGGCGGTGGTCGGCTCGTCCGCGATGACCAGGGCCGGTTCCAGGGCCAGCGCCATGGCGATCATGATCCGCTGGCGCATCCCGCCGGAGAACTGGTGCGGATGGTCGCGCACCCGCTGCGCGGCGCCCGGGATGCGCACCCGGTCCATCAGCTCGACCGCCTTGGCCCGCGCGGCCTTTCGCGACATGCCCCGGTGCACCACGAACAGCTCGCCGAGCTGGTCGCCCACGGTGAGCACCGGGTTGAGGGCGGACAGCGCGTCCTGGAAGATCATCGCCATCCCGACGCCCCGCAGCCCCCGCCGTTCCTCCTCCTTCATCCGCAGCAGGTCCCGGCCCTGGAAGAGGATCTCGCCGCCGGTGATCCGCCCCGGCGGCATGTCGAGGATCCCCATCACCGCCTGGGCGGTCACCGACTTGCCCGACCCCGACTCGCCGAGCACGGCCAGGGTCTCCCCCGCGTCGACGGCGTACGACACCCCGTTGACGGCCCGGGCGATCCCGTCCCGGGTACCGAACTCCACACGCAGATCGCGCACTTCGAGCAGCATGGCGCCGTCACCTCAGCCGGGGGTCGAGGGCGTCGCGCACCGCGTCGCCGAGCATGATGAAGGCCAGGACGGTCACCGCGAGGGCGCCCGAGGGCCACAGCAGGGCGTGCGGGGCGTTGCGGATGTAGGGGGAGGCGGCGGAGATGTCGATGCCCCAGGAGACGCTGGGCGGCTTGAGGCCCACCCCCAGGTACGACAGGGTCGCCTCCAGGGAGATGTAGGTGCCGAGCGCGATGGTCGCGACCACGATCACCGGGGCGACGGCGTTCGGCGCGATGTGGCGCAGCAGGATGCGGGAGTCGGAGGCGCCGAGGGCGCGGGCCGCCTGGACGTAGTCGTGCTGGCGGGCGGTGATGACCGAGCCGCGCGCGATGCGGGAGATCTGCGGCCAGCCGAGCAGCACCATGAAGCCGATCACCGGCCAGACCGTGTTGCTGGTGACCACGGACAGCAGCACCAGGCCGCCGAGGACGACGGGGATGGCGAAGAAGATGTCGGTGGTGCGGGACAGCAGCGCGTCCCACCAGCCGCCGAAATAGCCCGCCAGGCCGCCGAGCACGGACCCGAGGAGGGCGACCCCGAGGGTGGCCAGGACGCCGACCGTGACGGACGTACGGGCGCCGTAGACGGTGCGCGTGTAGACGTTGCAGCCCTGGCCGTCGTACCCGAAGGGCGCGCCGGGCCCGGGGCCGTCCTGGGACTTGGCCAGGTCGCAGGTGAGGGGGCTGCCGGAGGCGATCGCCGAGGGCCACAGGGAGATGAAGACCAGGAAGAGGATGACCAGGGCGGAGAGCAGGAAGACCGGGTTGCGGCGCAGGTCCCGCCAGGCGTCGGACCACAGCGAGCGGGGCCTGCCCTCGGGCCCGGCGCCGGCCGGGCCGCCCGGCGCCCGCTCCAGCGTGGCGGCCTCGCTCGCGCCCAGGTCCATGGCGCCGCCCATGCCGGTCCCGGCGATGGCGCCCTCGGGTTCGTACGGCTGTTCAGGCATAGCGGATCCTCGGGTCGAGCACGGCGTACAGGAGGTCGACGAGGAGGTTGGCGAGCAGGAAGACCAGCACGAGGACGGTCACGAAGCCGACGACCGTCTGGGTGTTCTGGCGCAGGATGCCCTGGTAGAGCTGGTAGCCGACGCCGTGGATGTTGAAGATCCGCTCGGTGACGATCGCGCCGCCCATCAGCGCCCCGATGTCGGTGCCGATGAAGGTGACCACCGGGATCAGGGAGTTGCGCAGCAGGTGCCGGGTGATGACGCGGCGTGGGGGCAGGCCCTTGGCGATCGCGGTGCGCACGTAGTCGGCGCGTCTGTTCTCCGCGATGGAGGTGCGGGTGAGCCGGGTGACGTAGGCGAGCGAGACGGAGGCGAGGACCAGTCCCGGCACGATCAGTTCGCCGAAGGTGGCGGCCGGCGAGACGGACGGTTTGATCCAGCCCCAGGCGACGCCGAGCAGCAGTTGCAGCAGCAGGCCGGTGACGAAGGTCGGGACGGAGATGACGACCAGGGTGGCCAGCAGCACGCCCGTGTCGACGGGCCGGCCGCGCCGCAGGCCGGTGACGACGCCGAGCGCGATGCCGATGACGATCTCGAAGAGGATGGCCACGACGGTGAGCCGGATGGTGACCGGGAACGCCGCCGCCATCAGCTCGGTGACCGGCTGGCCGTTGAACGCGGTGCCGAAGTTGCCGGTGAAAACGTTCCCCATATAGGTGAGGTACTGGCGCCACAGCGGCTGGTCGAGGCCGAACTCCCGTTTGAGCTGGGCGGCGGTCGCCGGGTCGCAGGCGCGCTCGCCGCACAGGCCGGCGATCGGATCGCCCATCACGTTCACCATGAGGAAGATCAGCAGGGTGGCCCCGCCGAAGACCGGGATCATCTGGAGCAGTCGCCTCGCGACGTAGCGGCCCATGCGGCTCAGCCGACCTTGATCTCGTTGTAGACCGGCACGCTGAACGGGTTGAGCGTCACGTGGGAGAGCCGGGCGGTGTAGCCGGCGCTGCCGTTCTGGTACCAGAGCGGGATGGCCGCCATGTTGTCGCGGACGACCTTCTCCGCCTCCTGGAACAGCCGTACGGAGGCCGCCCGGTCGGTCTCGGCGTTGGCCCGGTCCACGAGCCGGTCGAAGCTCTCGTTCGACCACTTGCCGTCGTTGGAGGAGGCGTTCGTGTAGTACAGCGGCTGGAGGAAGTTCTGGATCAGCGGGTAGTCCATCTGCCAGCCGGCCCGGAAGGGTCCGCTCATCCGGTGCTGGGCGATCTGGTTGCGGAAGTCGGCGAAGGTGCCGACCGGGTTGCCGACGCAGGCCTTGTCGTCGCCGAGGGCGTTGTTGATGGAGTTGCACACGGCGTCCACCCACTGCCGGTGCGAGCCGGTGTCCGCGTTGTAGGTGATCTTCAGCCGGCCGCCGGGGATGCCGCCGCCCTCCCGGACGAGCCTGCGGGCGCCCGCCGGGTCGTAGGCGCAGGCGTGCCCGCACAGTCCGTCCTGGAAGCCGCCCGCCGTGCCGAGGACCGGGGAGGTCCAGTCGGCGGCCGGGGTGCGGGTGCGGCGAAAGATCGTCTCGGTGATCTGCGCGCGGTTGATCGCCATGGACAGCCCGGTGCGGACCTTGCGCGCCCCCGGGGTGTTCCACTTCGGGTCGTAGTAGGGGAAGGCCAGGGTCTGGAGGATGCCGGCCGGGGTGTTGATGTAGCGGCCGTCCAGGTCGGTGCGGACGTTCTTGAGCTGGGTGGCGGGCACGTCGTCGACGAGGTCGAGGTTGCCGGCCAGCACGTCGGTGTACGCGGTGTTGCTGTCGGTGTAGACGAGGAGGGTCACGCCCTCGTTGCGGGCCGGGTCGGGGCCCGGGTAGCCGTTCCACTTCTTCAGGGTCATCGCGGAGCCCTTGGTGTAGGACGCGATCAGGTAGGGCCCGTTGCCGACCGGCGCGCGCAGCCAGCCGGCGTGGTCGGTGAAGAAGGCGCGCGGCAGGGGCGCGTAGGCGGCGTAGCCGAGGGTGTCGGGGAAGCCGGCGAACTTCTGGTTCAGGCGGACGGTGAACGTCCTCGGCCCGGTGACCCTGAGCCCCGACAGAGTGGCGGCGGTCTGCCGGCCGCTGTCGGGGTGGACCCGGTCGTAGCCGTCGATGTAGCCGAAGAAGTACGCGTTCTTCTGGTTGTTGCGCAGGCTCGCGCCGTAGTTCCAGGCGTCCACGAAGGACCGGGCGGTGACCGGCTCCCCGTTGCTGAACCGCCAGCCGTCCTTGACGGTGACGGCGAAGGTGCGCGAGTCGGGGGTGCTGATGCGCTCGGCGAGCATGTTCACGGCCCGGCCGGTGCGGGGGTCGTACTTCTTCAGGCCCCGGAAGACCATGTCGAGCACCTTGCCGCCCTGGACCTCGTTGGTGTTGGCCGGCTCCAGCGGGTTCTGCGGGTCGCCCCAGGAGGACGTGAGCACCCCGGCCCCGCCGAAGCCCCCGCCACCGCCGCATCCGGCCATCATCAGCCCCGTGGCGATCGCGCAGGCGGCCCGTCCGACGCGCGTCATTCCCCGCATGGGCGCCCTCCTCGTGGCGGTCACCGGATTCATTACCGGTCAATATCGGCTCATACGACACATACCGCATGCGCATTACCGGATTGAGGGACCTTTAGAGGGACACGTCGGCCGAATGCAGGCACCCCGCCCGAGGCGCCCGATGATCTTGTGCCGCGCACGCAAGTGATCTCCGCGCAACGTTGCCGAAACGTTGGATTGGCATCAGCCGATGTACGTATTTCGACACTCGACCGTCCGCATAACGGACTCATTGACCGATTAGTCCAGTTAGTCCGATGTGAAGCACGGATTGATTACGGCGCGCTACCCGCGTAGCTACAGTTTCCCCAAGCGGAGGCAAAGAAGGTAAAGACAAGCACAACTCGGGCGAGAATTTATTGACCTTGAATGAATTGCGTTGAAAAAGTCCGGCGTAGCCCGTAGGGGAGTGCCCTGCGGAGTCATCAGACCCTCCCTTGGGCCAGGAGCACCATGACCTCCCCAACTCCATCCACGGCCACCCCGCTAGAGGTGACCGACGAGACCGTGACGAAGTCGACCACTTCGAGCGGTCCGAAGGGCAGCGAGAGCCGTTCCCCGGGCCGGCTCGCCTGGAAGCGTTTCAAGCGCGACAAGACGGGCGTCACCTCCGCCTACATCGTGGCGTTCTTCTTCGTGATCGCGATAGCGGCCCCGTTGATCGCCAAGCTGTACGGCAAGAACCCGTACACGACGTACGCCAGCCAGGACCCGAGCCTGCTGGACGCGTTCTCGTACCCCGCCGGCCCGAACGGCGGCATGAGCTCGCACTTCTGGTTCGGCATCGAGCCGCAGCTCGGCCGGGACGTCTTCACGTTCCTGCTGTACGGCATCCGGACGTCGCTGGGCATCGCCCTGGCCGCCACGGTCCTCACCGTGGTCATCGGCGTCCTGGTCGGTATCACCGCCGGATATCTGGGCGGCAAGACGGACTACCTCGTCAGCCGGGTCATCGACATCCTGCTGTCGTTCCCGTCCACCCTGTTCTTCATCGCGTTCATGCCGGTCGTCTACGGCATCTTCGTCAAGCCCGACGACAACATCCCGACGTGGCTGCGCGCCACCGCCCTGATCACGGTGCTGACCGTGTTCGGCTGGGCCAGCATCGCGCGTCTGCTGCGCGGCCAGGTCCTCGGTCTGCGTGAGCGCGAGTTCGTGGAGGCGGCGAAGGTCACGGGCGCGTCTCCGATGCGCATCGTGTTCAAGGAGCTGCTGCCCAACCTGTGGACACCGATCATCATCCAGGGCACTCTGCTGCTCCCGACGCTCGTGACCACGGAAGCCGGTCTGTCCTTCCTCGGTGTCGGCATGATCGACCCGACTCCGGACTGGGGCGTGATGATCGCCCGAGGGGCGTCGTTCTACTCCCAGGACCTCACGTTCATGCTCTTCCCGGGCATCTCGATGGTGATCTTCGTGGTCGCCTTCAACCTGCTCGGCGACTCCGTGCGTGACGCGCTCGACCCCAAGTCCAAGCGGTAGCACTTCCTTCCACCGGTCCGGCTCGATGGCGTCCGGCTGGTCACGACCGTCCGAACTCGACCCCTACAGGCAGGCTCAGCATGTCTTTTTCACGTAGAAACTTCCTGATCGCCACCGGTGTGGCAGCGGCCTCCACGACTGTGCTGAGCGCCTGCAGCAGCGGCAGCAAGGACTCGACCGACAAGAACGTCCCGTCGGTGAGCAAGGCCGCCACCATGAACATCCCGGTCGGCACCAAGGCCGACTCCACGGGTCCGGCCCCCGAGGTCCCGGGCGCGGTCAAGGGCGGGACGCTCTACTCGCTCGACCAGTTCGACATGGACCACATGGACCCGGCGCAGATCTACGTCGCGACCGAGGGCGCCATCACCCGCCCGATCCTGCGTGGTCTGACCGGCTACAAGGTGGACGAGAAGGGCAAGGCCACGCTCGTCGGCGACGTCGCCACGGATGCCGGCACGATGAAGAACGGCGGCAAGACCTGGTCGTTCACCATCAAGGACGGCATCAAGTGGGAGGACGGCTCCGACCTCACCATGGACGACGTCCGCCACACGTTCGAGCGCCTCTTCGCGACCTTCGTGACCGAGGGCCCGCGCTACGTGCAGCAGTGGATGGTCGGCGGCGACAAGTACAAGGGCCCGTACGACGGCAAGCACCTCGACTCGCTCGAGGTCTCCGGCAACACGATCACCTTCAACCTCACCGAAGCCCGCACGGACTTCAACTACACGCTCGGCATGCCGGGCTACGGTCTCGTGAACAAGAAGCACGACACCAAGGAGAAGTACGACAAGCAGCCGTTCGCGCTCGGCCCGTACCGGATCGGCAACCGTGACATCGGCAAGTCGCTGACCTACGTGCGCAACGACCACTGGGACCCGAAGACCGACCCGATCCGCAACGCGTACCCGGACAAGTACGTCTTCCAGTTCGGCTTCGAGCTCGTCGCCTCCACCGACCGCTTCATCGCGGACAAGGGCAACGACCAGTACGCCATGTCGATCTTCAACGAGGTCGCGCCCGAGCGCATGGCGCAGGTCATGACCAATGCCACGCTGAAGAAGCGCGTCCTGACCCAGGTCGACACGGTCACCTACTACTGGCCGATCAACATGACCCGGATCACGGACGTCAAGGTCCGCAAGGCCATCAACTACGCGTGGCCGCACCAGCAGCTGCAGACGATCCGTGGCGGCGCGGCCAGCACCGCGATCGCGACCACGATCCTCAGCCCGGTCACCCCCGGCTACACGAAGTTCGACCTGTACGGCACGGACAAGAAGCCCGGTGGCGACCCGGCCAAGGCGAAGGCGCTGCTGAAGGAGGCCGGCAAGCTCGGCCAGAAGCTGGTCATCGCCTACCAGCAGTCCGACACCCAGGTGAAGAACGCCGTCGCCATCAAGAACGCGCTGGAGGCCGCCGGCTTCCAGGTCGTCAACAAGCAGGTCGACAAGTCGACCTTCTACACCCAGATCGGCAAGCTGGACAACGGCTTCGACCTGATGGCCGCCGGCTGGAGCCCGGACTGGCCGAACGGTTACTCCGTGTTCTACCCCTGCTGGGACGGCAAGAACATCGGTAACGGCCGCAGCAACTACGCCCAGCTCAACGACCCGAGCGTCAACAAGGCGATCGACGCCGCCTCGAAGCTCTCGGACGTCGACGCGGCCAACAAGGCCTGGGGCGAGGTCGACCGCCAGATCATGGACCTGGCCGCGGTGGTCCCGGACTACCACGCCATCCGCAACTGGATGCACGGTTCCAAGGTCGGCGGCGCCATCTACGACCCGGGCAACACCTGCGTCATGCTCACCAAGCTGTACGCGATGAAGTAATCGCGTAGTACACCCGGGGGGGCGGCCACGATCTGGCCGCCCCCCTACGGCCCACCCCTATCCCGGCGACGGCGCCCCGTCCGGAAAGTCACGCCCCATGCTCCGCTTCCTTGCCCGCCGAATCCTCGGCGCGCTGGTCATCGTGCTGATCATCAGCGCAGTCACCTTCTGGCTCTTCTACGCCATTCCGCGTGACCCCGCCATGATGTCGTGCGGCAAGAACTGCACGCCCGACATGCTGAAGCAGGTCCGGCACAACCTGGGCATCGACCACCCGGTCCCGGTCCAGTACTGGTACTGGCTGAAGGGCATCTTCGTCGGCCGTGACTACGGCGACTTCGGCAACTGTCCCGCGCCCTGCCTCGGGTACTCGTTCGCCAACCGCCAGCCCGTCCTCGGCACCATCATGGACCGGCTGCCGCTGACCCTCTCGCTCGCCTTCGGCTCCGCCGTCGTCTTCATCATCATCGGTGTCGGCGCGGGCATGATCGCCGCCGTCAAGCAGGGCAAGTGGCAGGACAAGCTGGCCAGCTCCGGCTCGCTGATCGCCTCCTCGCTGCAGATCTACTTCGTCGGCTACATCGCGATGTACTTCCTCACCGCGAAGCTCGGCATCCTCGACAACCCGTCGTACACCCCGATCACCGACAACCCCGCCCAGTGGGCCTCCGGCCTGCTGCTGCCCTGGCTGGTGCTGGCGCTGATCTGGACCGCCAACTACACGCGTATGTCCCGCTCCCAGCTGGTCGAGACGCTGAGCGAGGACTACGTGCGCACGGCGCGCGCCAAGGGCCTGTCCCGGCGCACCGTCTTCTTCCGCTTCGCCTGGCGCGGCGCGATGGGTCCGATCGTCACCATCTTCGGCATCGACCTCGCCACCCTCATCGGCGGCGCGATCATCACCGAGTCCGTCTTCAGCCTCCAGGGCGTCGGCCGGCTCGCGCTGAAGGCGGTGGACCAGAGCGACCTGCCCATGGTGCTCGGGGTCACACTGCTGTCCGCCAGCACGATCGTGATCTTCAACATCATCGTGGACGCCGTCTACGCCCTCATCGACCCGCGGATCCGGCTCGCCTGACCTCCGCCCCATTCCCGACCCCCCGCATCACCCCCCAGGAGCGTCCCCGTGACGAGCACCGATCAGCAGCCGTTCCTCTCGATCAAGGACCTAAAGGTCCACTTCTCCACCGAGGACGGCGTCGTCAAGGCCGTCGACGGTCTCAGCTTCGACCTGGTTAAGGGCCAGACGCTCGGCATCGTGGGCGAGTCGGGATCCGGCAAGTCGGTCACCAACCTGACGATCCTCGGCCTGCACGACCCGGCGCACACGTCGATCGAGGGCGAGATCCTCCTCGACGGCCAGGAGCTGCTCACCGCCTCCGAGCGGGAGATGGAGCGGCTGCGCGGCAACAAGATGTCCATGATCTTCCAGGACGCGCTGGCCTCGCTGTCGCCGTACCACACGGTCGGCACGCAGATCGCCGAGACCTACCGCAAGCACACCGGCTGCACCAAGACCGAGGCCCGCAAGCGCGCCATCGAGATGCTGCGCCGGGTCGGGATCCCGCAGCCGGACATGCGGGTGGACGACTACCCGCACCAGTTCTCCGGCGGTATGCGCCAGCGCGCGATGATCGCCATGGCGCTGGTCTGCGACCCCGAGCTGCTGATCGCCGACGAGCCGACCACGGCGCTCGACGTGACCGTGCAGGCGCAGATCATGGACCTGCTCAAGGACCTCCAGCAGGAGTTCGGCACCGCGATCATCTTCATCACCCACGACCTGGGTGTGATCGCCGACATCGCCGACGACGTGCTGGTGATGTACGGCGGCCGGTGCGTGGAGCGCGGCACCAAGGAGGAGGTGCTCCGGGATCCGCAGCACCCCTACACGCTGGGCCTGCTGAACTCGATGCCGAGCCTGAACGGGCCGGTCGACGTCCCGCTGACGCCGATCCCGGGTTCGCCGCCCTCGCTGCTCAACCCGCCGTCCGGCTGCCGCTTCCACCCCCGCTGCGCCTTCGCCGAGAAGGTCTCGGGCGGCAGGTGCTCGACCGAGCGCCCGCTGCTGGAGCTCACGGACGGCCGGGGTTCGGCCTGCCACCTCACCGCGGAGCAGAAGCAGGAACTCTTCGCCGACTTCGCCGCGACCCGGCACAACTGACGGACGCAGACGGGACTTCACGATCATGAGCAACACGAACCCCCTCCTGGACGTCTCCGGGCTGACGAAGCACTTCCCGATCAAGGGCGGCTTCCCGATCCGGCGGACCGTCGGCGCGGTGCAGGCCGTGGACGGGCTGGACTTCCAGGTCTCCGAGGGCGAGAGCCTGGGCCTCGTCGGCGAGTCGGGCTGCGGCAAGTCCACCACGGGCCGGCTGATCACCCGGCTCCTGGAGCCGACCGCCGGCAAGGTCATGTACCGGGGTCAGGACATCACGCACGCGGACCGCAAGCAGCTCGCGCCGATCCGGTCCGAGATCCAGATGATCTTCCAGGACCCGTACGCCTCGCTGAACCCGCGGCAGACGGTCGGCAAGATCGTCTCGGGCCCGATGGAGATCAACGACATCAACCCGGCGGGCGGGCGCGAGAACCGCGTGCGCGAGCTGCTGGAGATCGTCGGCCTGAACCCCGAGCACTTCAACCGCTTCCCGCACGAGTTCTCCGGCGGTCAGCGCCAGCGCATCGGCGTCGCCCGCGCGCTCGCCCTGGAGCCGAAGCTGATCGTGGCCGACGAGCCGGTCTCCGCGCTGGACGTCTCCATCCAGGCGCAGGTCGTCAACCTGCTCCAGAAGGTTCAGCGGGAACTCGGCATCGCGTTCGTCTTCATCGCCCACGACCTCGCGATCGTCCGGCACTTCTCGCAGCGCGTCGCGGTGATGTACCTCGGCAAGATCGTGGAGATCGCCGACCGCGAGGACCTGTACGGCAACCCGCGTCACCCGTACACCCGGGCGCTGCTGTCCGCGGTGCCGGAGGCGACGGTGGACGAGGAGCCGCGCGAGCGCATCCGCCTGGTCGGCGACGTGCCCTCGCCCATCAACCCGCCGTCCGGCTGCCGCTTCCGCACCCGCTGCTGGAAGGCGACGGAGAAGTGCGCGACGGAGGCCCCGCCGCTGGTCCAGGCCGAGGGCAACAAGCCCGGCCACCTCACCGCTTGCCACTACCCTGAGACGCAGGAGACCATCCCGGCTCCCCGTCTCGCCAAGGACCCCGAGGCAGCGGCCTGACACACCCCTTTTCCGTCGGTCGCTCCCTTGACGGAACGGACTTCACCGGCCCATTGACCCGAGCCACCAGAACGTCCGCTCCACGGGAAGGAAGGCCCGCGTCTCCCCAAGACGCGGGCCTTCGCCGTATCCGGGCTCAGCCGGCCACGACCTCCGCCTCGAACCCGTCCGCGTCCTCCAGATAGACGGCGTAGTGCCCGGGACCGCCGGCGTGCGGGTACCGCTCGGCGAAGAGCGGCCGCCAGCCGTGCGCGGGGGCGTCCTCGGCAAGGGCGTCGACGGCTCCTCTGTCCCGGGCGCGGAAGGCCAGATGGTTCAGCCCCGGCCGCATCCGGTCGTGCCCGGCGCCGGGACGCAGCGCGGGCGACTCCTCGACCACGACATACGTCTCCCCCAGCCGCCAGCTCCGCCCCGCGGCCCATTCCTGGTACGGCTCCCACCCGAGGGCGCCCAGCAGCCATCCCCAGGACGCCTCCGCCCGCCGCAGATCCGGCACCCACAGCTCGACGTGGTGCAGCACGCCCCGACCTCCGCTCTCCGGAAGGCACCCCGCCGTAATTGACGTGTGCCGTTCAGAAACGTATGGCACACTGCCGCGGTGGTGGATACGTCGTTCGCTGATCTCTCGCTCGCCGCCCTCTATGACGGCCTCAACACCTGGGGCCCGAGTGATGACTTCTATCTCCGGCTGGTGCGGCAGGCGGATGCCGTGCTCGATGTCGGCTGCGGCACGGGGCAGTTGCTGAGCAGGGCACGGGCCGAGGGGCACACGGGCAGGCTCGTGGGGCTCGATCCGGCCGCCGCCATGCTCGTACAGGCACGGCAGGGCCGGCCGGACGTGGAGTGGGTGTACGGGGACACGCAAGTGCACCAGTGGGACGCGGAGTTCGACCTCGCCGTGATGACCGGGCACGCCTTCCAGGTGCTGGTCGGGGACGAGGAGATCCTCCAGTGCCTGAGCGCGGTCCGCAGGGCGCTGAGGCCCGGTGGACGGTTCGTGTTCGAGACCCGGAATCCGGCGGCCCGCGCCTGGGAACGGTGGACCCCCGACCGCGTGCGCGAGGTCACCGCCCCCGACGGAACCCTCGTACGGGTCCGGCACGAGGTCCATGGCGGAGGTCTGCGCGACGGACGGGTGCGGTTCTCCGAAACCTTCGAGAGCGACCGCTGGCCCGCCCCCCGCGTCAGCCACACCGTCCTGCGCTTCCTCGACACCGAGGACCTCGACCGCTGCCTCACCACGGCCGGCCTGACGGTCCTGGAACGCTACGGCGACTGGGACGGCGGCCCACTGACCCCCACCGCCCCCGAAATCATCACCGTGGCGACCCCGGCCGCCTGACCGCCGCTGGAGCCCTCCCGGCCGCCGCGGACTACCCCTCTCCCGGGCCCCCGTCCGGCCCCGGTCCCGATTCCTCCAGCGCCGCCAGCGCCGGGTCCAGGACGATGTCCTCCTCGCGGCCCTCGATCGTCGGTTCCTCCGGGAAGTGGCACGCCGTCAGGTGGCCCTCGTGGTTGCGGGAGAGGCGCACCAGCGGCGGCTCCTCCGTCGCGCACCTGTCCTGCGCCTTCCAGCAGCGGGTGCGGAAGCGGCAGCCGGAGGGCGGGGAGATGGGCGACGGCACGTCACCGGCGAGGCGGATGCGCTCGCGCCCGCCCGTGTCCTCGTCCGTGAGGTTGACCTCGGGGACCGCGGACAGCAGGGCGTGCGTGTAGGGGTGGCGGGGCCGGGTGTAGATGGAGTCGCGGTCGCCCACCTCGATGATCTTGCCGAGGTACATCACCGCGACGCGCTGCGAGAAGTGCCGTACCACCGCGAGGTCGTGGGCGATGAAGAGGAAGGCGATGCCCAGGTCGTTCTGCACCTGCTGGAGCAGGTTGACGACCTGTGCCTGGATGGAGACGTCCAGCGCGGAGACCGGCTCGTCGGCCACGATCAGCTTCGGCTCCAGGGCGAGCGCGCGGGCGACGCCGATGCGCTGGCGCTGACCGCCGGAGAACTCGTGCGGGAAGCGGTTGTAGTGCTCGGGGTTGAGCCCGACGATCTCCAGCAGCTCGCGCACCCGCTTCTCGCGCCCGCCCTCCGGGTTGATGCCGTTGATCTCCATCGGGCCCGAGATGATGGTGCCGACCGTCTGCCGCGGGTTCAGCGACGAGTACGGGTCCTGGAAGATCATCTGGATCTCGGACCGGATCGGCGCCAGTTGCCTGCGCGAGGCGTGGCTGATGTCCTGGCCCCGGTAGGTGACGGTGCCGGCGGTCGGCTCCATGAGCCGGGTGATCAGCCGGCCCGTGGTGGACTTGCCGCAGCCCGACTCGCCGACGAGCCCGAAGCTCTCGCCGGTGTGCACGGTCAGGTCGACGCCGTCCACGGCCTGCACCTGCCCGATGGTGCGGCGGATCGGGAAGCCGCCCTTGACCGGGAAGTGCTTGGTCAGCCCCCTGACTTCGAGCAGCGGCTCGCCGGCCGTGCCGGGGCCCTGCTCGCGCTGGGCCGGGAGGACCAGGTCCTCTGTCATATGTCCTCCTAGCCCAGTCGGGGCTTGATCTCCTCGATGAAGATGGTGCGCTTCTGGTCCGCGGTCAGATGGCAGGCGGACGCTCGGCCGGTGGCCAGCGGCGGGCGTTCGGTGGTGCAGCGGCCCGCTCCCGCCACCCGGTCCCGGAAGGTGCAGCGCGGGTGGAAACGGCAGCCGGACGGCGGGTTGAGCAGGGAGGGCGGGGTGCCCGGGATCGGGGACAGCCGCGCGCCGGTGTCGGAGTCGAGGCGCGGCATGGAGTTCAGCAGGCCCCAGGTGTACGGGTGTTGAGGCGAGCGCAGCACCTGTTCGGTGGTGCCCCGCTCGACCGCGCTGCCCGCGTACATCACCATGATGTCGTCGGCCATGTCGGCGATCACCCCCAAGTCGTGGGTGATGAAGATGATGCCCGATCCGAACTCCTGTTGCAGGTCCTTCAACAGGTCCAGAATCTGCGCCTGCACGGTCACGTCGAGCGCGGTGGTCGGTTCGTCCGCGATGAGCAGGTCGGGATCGCAGACCAGGGCCATGGCGATCATGGCGCGCTGGCGCATGCCGCCGGAGAACTGGTGCGGGTAGTCCTTCGCCCGCTGCCGGGGATTGGGGATGCCGACCTTGCCGAGCATCTCGACGGCGCGTTCCCAGGCGTCCTTCTTGGTGGCGCCGTTGTGCTTCATGTACGGCTCGGCGATCTGCCGGCCGACGGTGTAGTAGGGGGAGAGCGCGGTGAGCGGGTCCTGGAAGATCATGGCGACCTTGTTGCCGCGCAGCTTCTCCAGTTCCTGTTCGCGGGCGGTGGTCAACTCCTGCCCGTCCAGCAGGATTTCGCCCTCGATGGTGGTGAACATGGGGTTGTGCAGGCCGAGGACGGTCAGGTTCGTCACCGACTTGCCGGAGCCGGACTCGCCCACGATGCCGAGCGTCCTGCCCCGCTCCAGGTCGAAGGAGAGCCGGTCCACGGCCCGCACGACGCCGTCCTCGGTCTTGAAGCTCACGTGCAGGTCCCGCACGGACAGGAGAGGGGTGCTCATGATGGTCTCTCCTCAGGACAGCCGCACGCGCGGATCGATGAAGGCGTACGCGGCGTCGACGATGATGTTGAAGAACAGGATCATGGTGGCGGCGAACAGCATCACGCCGAGCAGCAGCGGCAGATCGCTGAAGAACACGGACTGCACGGCGAGTTGGCCCAGTCCCGGCAGGCCGAAGGTGTACTCGGTGATGATGGCGCCGCCGAGCAGGGAACCGAGGTCGATGCCGAAGATGGTGACGATCGGGATCAGCGAGCCGCGCCAGGCGTAGCGGAAGAAGACGTACTGCCGCGACATGCCCTTGGCGCGGGCGGTGCGCACGTGTTCCTCCTGGAGCTGCTCGATCATCGCGGACCGTGCCATACGGGTGTACTGCGCGGCGAAGATCGTGGACAGCACCACCCAGGGGATGATCAGTCCGGTGAACCAGGTGAGCGGGTCGTGGGTGAACTCGTTGTACGCGGGTTTGTCGAACCAGTGCGTCTGGTAGACGAGGAGCGCGAGGGCGAGCGGGCCGAGGAAGTAGATCTGGAGCGCGCTGATGACCATGGCGCCACCGGTGGCCGTCTTGTCCACCAGGGTGCCGCGCCGCCAGGCGGCGAGCAGGCCGGTGCCGAGGCCGACGATCAGGAAGCAGACGGCCGCGCCCAGCGTGAGCGAGACGGTGGTGGGCAGCCGGTCCATCAGGGTCGACCAGACCGGGTCGTTGGTGTGGTACGAGTACCCGAAGCAGGGGGCGGGGCAAGGGCCCTGGGCGAACTGGCTGCTGCCCATGACGAGGTTGTGCAGGAAGATCCAGTACTGCTCGGTGATGGGCTTGTCGAGGCCGAGCACATGGTGGATGTTGGCGATGCTGTCCGGGTTGCAGGTCTTGCCGCACATCAGCAGTGCCGGGTCCCGGGGCACCCCGAAGAACAGCACGAACGTGACGATGCTCAGCAGAAACAGGATGACGACGGCACCGATGATCCGGCGGACGAGGAAGCGCAGCATGACAGGGCAGCTCTCAGACGTCGGCGGCCTTGGCGGTACCCGGCGCGTCCCGCGGTGAGGCGCGCCGGGTACCGGCGGGGAACGGTTACTTGAGGTAGAGGCGACGCGCGTCCACGCCGCCGATCACGTCGTCGAAGACGAGGCCGCCGACCTTGGAGCCGGCGATCTGGGTGGCCTTGTAGTACGCGGTCGGGACCTCGTTGACCACCTTGGTGAGGAGGTACTTGTCGAGCTTCTCCCACTCCGCCGCGGACTTGACCGGGTCGGTGATGGTGTTGATGCGGTCGATCTCGCTGTTCACGTGCGGGTCGTTGATCTGCGAGTAGACCGCCGCGCCGTCGGCGATCTGCCGGCCGTCGTACAGCGGGGGCATCACCGTGGAGGCGGACGGCCAGTCGGCGCCCCAGGCGGTGTGGAAGATGTCGTAGGTGTTGTTCAGCTTGGAGACCTGGTCGTAGAAGGTCTCGGCCGGGATCTCCTGGCGCTGGACGTCGAAGCCGGCCTTCTTCAGGCCCGCCGCCATGGCGGTGGAGTACTGCTGGCCCTCGGGGGTGTTGATGTAGCCGAAGGTCAGCTTCATGTTGAGCTTGCCGGCCTCCTTGAGGAGGGCGTGGGCCTTGGCGGGGTCGCCCGCGGGCTTCTTCTTCTTGCCGTAGGGGTCGAAGGCGGGGTCGTAGCCGCTGACGGTCGGGCTGATGAGGCCGCCGGCGACCTCCATGGCGTCGGTGCCGCCGTAGGCGCGGACGAAGGGGGTGACCGGCAGGGCGTAGGCGATGGCCCGGCGGACCCGGATGTCCTTCATCTCGGGCTTGCTCAGGTTGATGTTCATCTGGCCCACGTACGACTGGTAGCCGGAGACCGTACGGGACTTGAGCTTCGGGTCACGCAGGACGGCGGACAGGTTGCCCGCGTCGACCTGGTTGGTGAAGCTCACGCCGGTCTGGTCGGGGCCGCTGTCGGCGAGCAGCGCCTTGGTGGACGCCTCGTACTGCTGGTTGAAGGTGATGTTGAACCGGTCCACGTACTGGTGGCGCAGCGGGTCGGTCTTCGGATCCCAGTTGGGGTTCTTGACCAGCACCATCGACTTGCCCGACTTGAACGACTGGATCTTGTACGGGCCCGTGGTGACCGGGCTCTTGTCGTACTTCTCCTTGGTGTCGCCCTTGGCGGAGACGATGGAGTAGCCGGCCATGGCCAGCGCGTACGGCAGGTCCGGGTGGGGCTTCTTGAAGTGGAAGACGATCGTCTTGTCGTCGGGCGTGGACAGGACGCTGTCGGGCAGGTGCTTGCCCTTGTAGGGGCCGTCGGGCAGCAGCTTGCGGTAGTCGGTGCCGGAGGTGTCGGCGAGCCACTGCTGGATGTAGGTCGGGCCCTGGTTGATGAAGGGCGCGTAGAGCCGCTCCATGGTCTGGCGGACGTCCTTGGCCGTGATCGGCGTGCCGTCCTCGAACTTGATGCCGTCCTTGAGCGTGTACTTCCAGGTCTTGCCGCCGTCGGTGGTGGTGCCGGAGTCGGTGGCGAGGTCGCCGACCACCTCGTGCCGCTTGCCGTCGTTACTGGTCGCCTTGTAGCCGGTGAGGCCGCGGTGGATCAGCTGGGAGACCGACATCTCGTCGTTGACGTAGATCTGGCCGGGGTCCAGGTGCGCGTAGCTGTCGCGCTGGAGGACCTCCATGGTGCCGCCGTTCTTGGCGCCGGGCACCGGGGCCGCGGGCCCGGTGGAGTCGGCCGCGTCGCCGAACTTGATGGCGGCCTGCTGACGCTTGGCGTCCTGCTGGTCCTTCTTGCTGTTGTCGCCGGCGTCGCTGCCGCCCTTGCTGCAACCGGTGAGCACAAGAGCTCCGGCCGCGAGCATGGAGAGTGCGCCGTATGCGTGGCGTCCGCCCCTACTCATCACGAGGATTCCCACCCATCTGTGTGTGACCAGTGCGTTGTATGTGTCACCGGTATGAAAAGGACTCTGGCGTGGTACGTGAAGTACTGAAGTGCCATGCGGTGCCGAGGAGTTGCCGGACGGGCCCGTCTCCCGTCGGCCGCTCCGGCAGGGTCAGCGCGCGGTCTTGGGGTCGAAGGCGTCGCGGACCGAGTCGCCGAGCAGGTTGAAGGCGACGACGAAGATGACCATCGAGACGCCGGGGAAGAACATGTAGGTGATGTCGTTCTGCATCACCAGTTCCGTCGACGCCTTGGAGAACATCTGCCCCCAGTCGGGCGTCGGTTCGACGATGCCCACGCCCAGGTACGACAGACCCGCCTCGGCGGTCACGAAGTTGGGCAGCAGGTACGTCGACTGCACCAGCAGCGGGGTGACGATGTTCGGCAGGATCTCCTTGCGGATGATCCGCCACGGCGAGGCCCCGCTGACCTTGGCCGCCTCGATGAACTCCCGCTCGCGCAGGGCGAGTGCGGTGCCGCGCAGGATGCGCCCGAGACCCATCCAGCCCAGGAACCACTGGACGATGATCAGCGCGACCACCCGCACGTAGGTCGGTGTCTCGTCGCGCGGACTGACGAACAGGGAGACCACGACCGGCATGCTCGCGATGAAGAACAGCTGCGCGGGGAAGGCGAGCAGGAAGTCGATGATCCGGCCGATGAGGTAGTCGGTCCGGCCGCCGAGGTAGCCGGCCGCGACACCGAGCAGGATGCCGGTGACGACGACCGCGAGGGTGACGGCGACCGAGATCATCAGCGAGGTGCGGATGCCGTAGATCAGCTTGGTGAAGACGTCATACCCGTTGCCCGGTTCGAGCCCGAACCAGAACTGCCCGCTGATGCCGCCGTTGGGGTGCACCGGCACTCCGGCGCTGTCGAAGAGCTCCGGGCGCTCGTCCGCGTAGACCGTGTACGGGTTCTTGCCGTACACCTTGGCGATCAGCGGCGCTAAAGCGCCGATCAGGAAGAAGAAGCCCACCACGTAGGCCGAGATCACACCGGTGCGGTCACGCTTGAAGCGCGTCCACATCAGCTGGCCGGGGGACCGGCCCGTCAGCGCGGCGGCTTCACTCTTCGCCTTCGGCCCTGGTTCGCCGGAGACGACCGCGGTTCCGCCGCCCCCCATGTCGATAGGACTTGTCACGGTTCGTCCGTTTCACAGGTATGAGTGTGAATGGTGCCCGGGTACTCCGAGAACGCGCGAAACCAAAGGCGGACGCGCGTAGTTACGAGACCTGGTCACACGACGGGAATTGAAGAACCGATCCGTCTGCTGCTTACGACACCGCACATGGGTGTTCCTCCTCACGACTGCACGCGTTCACCTACAGGAGAGGGTTCTGGCCTTGCCTCCGACACCCCTGACGGAGGCTCAGGATCCCCCTGGTGCTCGTGAGTCGACGCAACTGTCCCCACAGTGCGTGACCCATTGACCCGAGCGCTACGCGGCTAACTATCTGACATGGGTGGAACCACCGACCACTGCCCGTAGATCTCGATTCAGTCACAGCTGGCGCCCAGACCTTTCAAAATCCGGACAAAGCGTTCGACGTAAGAAGGCGCGAAACGGACTTGTTACATGGGTATCGGGCAACGATCTCCGCATGTCGGACATACACCACTGGAAAACGGGTTGCAAAAAACCCGGGTCCCCCCACGTGGGGGGACCCGGGTTCAAGTGGCCCTGGATCAGCCGTGCTTGGCGCGGCTCGCGGCGCGGGCGCGCTCACGCTGGTCGAGGTTCACCTTGCGGATGCGAACGGCCTCCGGGGTCACCTCGACGCACTCGTCGTCACGGCAGAACTCCAGCGACTGCTCCAGCGACAGCTTGCGCGGCGGGACGATCGCCTCGAACGAGTCGGCCGAGGACGACCGCATGTTCGTGAGCTTCTTCTCCTTGGTGATGTTCACGTCCATGTCGTCGGCGCGCGAGTTCTCGCCGACGATCATGCCCTCGTACACCTCGGTGCCCGGGTCCACGAAGAGCACGCCGCGCTCCTGGAGGTTCGTCATCGCGAACGCGGTGACGGAGCCGGAGCGGTCGGCCACCAGCGAGCCGTTGTTACGGGTCGTGAGGGTGCCGAACCAGGGCTCGTGGCCCTCGTGGATGGAGTGCCCGATGCCCGTGCCACGGGTCTGGGTCAGGAACTCGGTACGGAAACCGATCAGACCGCGCGAGGGGACGACGAACTCCATGCGCACCCAGCCGGAGCCGTGGTTCGACATGTTGTCCATGCGGCCCTTGCGGACGCCCATGAGCTGGGTGACGGCGCCCATGTGCTCCTCGGGCACGTCGATCGTCATGCGCTCGACCGGCTCGTGGACCTTGCCGTCGATCTCCCGGGTGACGACCTGGGGCTTGCCGACGGTCAGCTCGTAGCCCTCGCGGCGCATCTGCTCGACGAGGATGGCGAGCGCCAGCTCACCGCGGCCCTGCACCTCCCAGGCGTCCGGGCGCTCGGTGTCCAGGACGCGCAGCGAGACGTTGCCGATCAGCTCGCGGTCCAGCCGGTCCTTGACCTGGCGGGCGGTGACCTTGCGGTCCTTGACCGCCGCCTTCGCGTCGGCGCCCTTGCCGGTGCCGCCACGGCCGACCAGCGGCGAGGTGTTGGTGCCGATGACCATGGAGATCGCCGGCTCGTCCACGGTGATCAGCGGCAGCGCGACCGGGTTCTCCGGGTCGGCCAGGGTCTCGCCGATCATGATGTCCGGGATACCGGCGACGGCGCAGATGTCACCCGGGGCGGCCACCTCGGCGGGCTTGCGGGTGAGCGCCTCGGTCATCATCAGCTCGGTGATGCGCACGTTGCTGATGGAGCCGTCGCGCTTGATCCAGGCCACGGTCTGGCCCTTGCGCAGCTCGCCCTGCTCGACGCGGAGCAGCGCGATACGGCCGAGGAAGTTGTCGGCGTCGAGGTTGGTGACGTGGGCCTGGAGCGGCGCGTCCTCCTCGTACGTCGGGGCCGGGATGTGCTCCAGGATCGTGGAGAAGAACGGCTCCAGGCTGTCGCTGTCGGCCGGGACGGTGCCGTCCTGCGGCTTGGTCAGCGAGGCGATGCCGTCACGGCCGCAGGCGTAGACGATCGGGAACTCGATCTGCTCCTCGTCCGCGTCCAGGTCGAGGAAGAGGTCGTACGTCTCGTTGACGACCTCGTCGATGCGGGCGTCCGGACGGTCCGTCTTGTTGATGCACAGGATGACGGGCAGGCGCTGCTGGAGCGCCTTGCGCAGCACGAAACGGGTCTGCGGCAGCGGGCCCTCGGAGGCGTCCACCAGCAGCACCACGCCGTCGACCATCGACAGACCGCGCTCGACCTCGCCACCGAAGTCGGCGTGGCCGGGGGTGTCGATGATGTTGATGGTGATGACCTCCCCGCCGTCCTTCGGGTGGTACTTGACCGCCGTGTTCTTGGCGAGGATCGTGATGCCCTTCTCACGCTCCAGGTCGTTCGAGTCCATCACCCGGTCGTCGACCTGGTCGAGCTGGTGGGCGGCGAACGCGCCGGCCTGCTTCAGCATGCCGTCGACGATGGTGGTCTTGCCATGGTCGACGTGAGCGACGATGGCAACGTTGCGGATGTCGTGGCGCGTGGCCATAGTGCGGCGAACTCCCGGAATGTGCGGAAGGCCCTCGGTGTGCGTCCGGTGTGACGCGGGCCCTGCCGGGCTTGACATGCCACGGCCTCACCCCATGTTACGTGTCCCCGGGCGGGGCGGCCTCCGCAGGGCCGGGGCGCCCTCAGCCGCGGGACGGGCTCGGCGAGACCTTCGCGCCCTTCTTCAGGAATCCGATGTCCTCGAACACCGGTGTCTGGAATCCGAACGCACCCGCGTTGACCAGATCCTTCCGCGCCCCCACGAGCTGCGGCCGCTGGTAGAGCGGGATCGAGCCGGCGGCGGCCCAGATACGGGTGTCGGCCTTGCGGATCAGGGACGTCGCCTCGTCCTCGTCCAGCGTCGTCGCCGCCTGTTCGAAGAGCTGGTCGACCTGGTCGGTGCCGACCCGCGTGTAGTTCTGCTCGACGTTCACCGAGCCGTCCGCGCCCGGCAGCGGCTTGGCGTAGATCGGCCGGGCGTCCGTCGCGGGGAAGGCGGAGGACGGCCAGGAGTACAGCGCGAGATCGAAGTCGCCCGCGGCGATGTGGTCCCTGAAGTAGCTCTCGTCGGACACCTTGGTGATCGTCGTGGTGATCCCGAGCCGGTCCAGCATCGCGGAGATCCGCGTGGCGACGGTGTTCAGCGTGTCCGAGCCGGGCCCGGACGGCAGCACGAAGCGGAGCGCGAGCGCCTTGCCGTCCTTGGCGAGCGGTCCGGCCTTGGCCCCGGCCGGTGCCGCCGTGCCCTTGGGGGCGTACGCGCCCGCCGCTCCCCCGTGCCGGCCCTCCTCCGCGAGGTGTCTGCCGCCGGCGTCACCCTTGTCGTCCTCGCCGACGACGTACTCGCCGTCCCGGCCGCCGTCCGACTTCTCCTCCCGGTCGCTCTCGGGCCCGGCCGCCTTCTGCCCCTTCTTCTGCTCCTTGACCGGCCCGCCGGGCACCCATCCGGCGTCCGCGAGCAGCGCCTGCGCCGCCTTGGTGTCCTGCGCGCCGAGCGCCCCGCTGTCGTCGGCGTACGCGAGCTGGCCGGACAGGGCGAGGTGGCTGCCGACGGGGACGGCGGGCAGGCCCAGCGGGGTGAGCACCAGGCGGGCGATCTCCTTGCGGTCCAGGGCGCGCGCGATGGCCCGGCGGACCCGCTCGTCGGTCAGCGGCCCGGAGGCGCCGTTGAGGGCGAGCTGGGTGTAGGCGGGCTCCAGGGACTTGCGGACGCCGAAGGCCTGGAGGGCCGTCTGCTGGTCGAGGTACTCGGTGATGGCCTGCGCGAGCTTCTTGCGGCCCGCCTTCACGTCGCCGGAGTCGAGCCCGTGGGCGCGCGCCCAGGAACGCAGCGTCGCCAGGGAGGTCTTCCCGCCGCCCTGCAACGGGGTCGCGGTGCCCTTCTCGCGCGCGGCGAGCCCAATCCGCTCGGCGTCGGCCGGGTCGAGGTCGGCGAGGTCCGCGCTGCCGTCGGCGAGCGCGCCGACCCGCTTGTCGCGGGGCACGGCGTGCAGCACGATCTGGTTCAGCTTGGCCGGTCTGCCCCACCAGCGGGGGTTGCGGGTGAGGACGACGTCCTGGGCGATGGTGTCGACCTTGTCCACCTTGAAGGGCCCGGCGCTGACGGCCAGCTTGCGGCGGGCGCCGTCGTTGAAGGCGTCCGGGGTGCCCATGACGTCCTTCGGGTACAGCGGGGAGAACAGCGACTTCCAGTCGGCGTAGGGGCGGGAGAAGGTGACCCGGACCTGGAGGTCGCTGGCGCCTCGCTCGATCTTCTCGATGCGGTCGTACCCGGCGTTGCGGGCGGTCCAGTAGGCGCTGTCCTTCCCGGCCAGGGCGCGCCACTGGGCGACGAAGTCGGCGGCGCCGATCTCCCGGCCGTCGCTCCACACGGCCTGCTGGTTCAGCTTGTACAGCACCACCTGGCGCGGCTCGGTCTCGATGACCTTGGCGGACTCCAGGTAGGCGGGGTTGACGACCGGGCGGCCCGTGGCGTCCATCCGGAACATGGACGGCAGCACGGCCTGGGCGACGCGGGTGGTGCCGGTGTCGGCGTCGGCCTGGAAGGTGTTCAGCGTCTCCGGCATGCCGTCCACGGCCCATTTCAGGGTGCCTCCGTCGGCCACCTGGCTGCGGGCGACCAGAGCGATGTCCTGCGCGGCGAGGGGCTTGGCCACGTCCTCGTCCGACCCACAGCCCCCGAGCAGCGGTACCGCGAGCGTGCCCGCGGTCAGGATGGCGGCCGAGCGCAGGAGCGCGCGCAGGCCGACGCCGTGGTGGGACATCTCTGCTACCTCCGGGGAGCCGTGAGCGATATGATCACGTTTGGCGGTATTTGGAGCTGATCAGATCTACGCGGCTACTGAAGAGGAAAGGATCCGTCAACCACGAGCGACACGGCGGCGACCGACGGCAAGCCCACCCGTGCGGCGCAAACACACCGGGACAAGCACCGCACGCCTGTCCAATCGATGCAGATCCCTTCACAGCACCAGGTGTGACGCGCAACACTCTCAGGCGCACGAGCAAGCCGCCCGGGACCCGCAGCATCCGCGGAAGCGAGGGCACATCATGTCCGTGTACGACGACCTGAACATGGTCCAGCGCAGCGTCGAAGACCTGCGGCGGTCGCTGGGCCGGCTGGAGCAGCAGCTCGGCGGCGGCCTGGAGGTGCGCCGGGCCCGCCTGGACGCCGACCACCTGCGCGAGAGCGTGGCGCTGCTGCGCGAGGCGGCCGCCACCCAGGGCTCCGCCCCCCGGCCCGACCTCGTCACCATCTCCGACGCGCCGTACGACCTCAGCCTGTGGACGGACGCGGACGACGAGGGCCTGGGCGCCCGTGACCGGCACGCCCCCTAGGGCGTTTTCCGGTCACAGCGCTGGATACGCCCCTGTTCCCTGAGCCGACCGGAGTGCTGTCTTGGCCACTGGCACGGAACACCGACCCGGCGGCGGTGGCGTGCGCGCCCCCGGGCGCGCCGCGATCGCCGCCGCCCATCTACGGACCGACCGCTGGTGGCTGGCACCCGCCTGCACGGCGGCCGGTCTGCTGGCCTTCGTCGTCTACTCGACCTGGCGGGCCTTCGCGAACGCCGACTACTACGCGTCGCCGTACGTCTCGCCGTTCTACTCACCCTGCCTGGCGCACAACTGCCAGTCCATGCGCGGCGGCCCGAACGCGGACCTCTTCGGCGGCTGGTGGGGCATCTCGCCGGCCATCATCATCCTGGTCTTTCCGCTGGGCTTCCGGCTGACCTGCTACTACTACCGCAAGGCGTACTACCGCGGCTTCTGGGCCTCCCCGCCCGCCTGCGCGGTGGCCGAGCCGCACCGGAAGTACACCGGCGAGACCCGCTTCCCGCTGATCCTCCAGAACGTCCACCGCTACTTCTTCTACGCGGCCCTGCTCGTCGCGGCCGTGCTGACCTACGACACCGCCCTGACCTTCCGCGACGACCACCACCGGTGGGGCCACATGGGCCTCGGCACCCTCGTCTTCCTCGCCAACATCGCGCTGATCTGGTCGTACACCCTCTCCTGCCACTCCTGCCGGCACATCGTCGGCGGCCAGCTCAAGCACTTCTCCCGGCATCCGGTGCGCTACCGGGCCTGGCGGTTCGTGAGCCGGCTCAACGCCCGGCACATGCAGCTCGCGTGGGCGTCGCTGCTCAGCGTGGCGCTCGCCGACTTCTACGTCTATCTGCTCGCGTCCGGTGTCTTCGACGATCCGAGGTTCTTCTGATGCCCGTGGTGGACCGCCAGGAGTGGGACGTCGTCGTGGTCGGTGCCGGGGGCGCCGGGCTGCGGGCCGCGATCGAGGCGCGCGAGCGGGGCGCCCGTACGGCGGTGATCTGCAAGTCGCTGTTCGGCAAGGCGCACACAGTGATGGCCGAGGGCGGCATCGCGGCGGCGATGGCCAACGCCAACGAGCACGACACCTGGCAGACGCACTTCCGCGACACCCTGCGCGGCGGCAAGTTCCTCAACCAGTGGCGGATGGCCGAGCTGCACGCGCAGGAGGCCCCGCAGCGGGTGTGGGAGCTGGAGACCTGGGGCGCGCTGTTCGACCGTACGAAGGACGGCCGGATCTCCCAGCGCAACTTCGGCGGCCACGAGTACCCGCGCCTCGCCCACGTCGGCGACCGCACCGGCCTGGAGCTGATCCGCACCCTCCAGCAGCGGATCGTCGCCTTGCAGCAGGAGGACCACGGGCGGACCGGGGACTACGAGTCGGACCTGAAGATCTATCAGGAGTGCACGGTCACCCGGGTGCTGAAGGACGGCTCACGCGTCTCGGGGGTCTTCGCGTACGACCGCGAGACCGGCCGCTTCTTCGTCCTGGAGGCACCCGCCGTGGTCCTCGCGACCGGCGGCATCGGCAAGTCCTTCCAGGTGACGTCGAACTCCTGGGAGTACACCGGCGACGGCCACGCGCTGGCGCTGCTCGCGGGGGCGCCGCTGCTGAACATGGAGTTCGTGCAGTTCCATCCCACGGGCATGGTCTGGCCGCCGTCGGTCAAGGGCATCCTCGTCACCGAGTCGGTGCGCGGCGACGGCGGGGTGCTGCGCGACGCCGGGGGCAGGCGGTTCATGTTCGACTACATCCCGGAGGTGTTCAAGGAGAAGTACGCCGAGTCGGAGCAAGAGGCCGACGGGTGGTACGAGGATCCGGAGCACCACCGCCGCCCGCCCGAGCTCCTCCCCCGCGACGAGGTCGCCCGGGCCATCAACGCGGAGGTGAAGGCGGGCCGGGGCTCCCCGCACGGCGGGGTCTTCCTGGACGTCTCCACCCGGATGCCGGCGGAGGTGATCCGGCGCCGGCTGCCGTCCATGTACCACCAGTTCAAGGAGCTGGCGGACGTCGACATCACGGCCGAGCCGATGGAGGTCGGGCCGACCTGCCACTACGTGATGGGCGGCATCGCCGTCGATTCCGACACGGCGGCGGCCCGCGGGGTGCCCGGCCTGTACGCGGCCGGCGAGGTGGCGGGCGGCATGCACGGCTCCAACCGGCTCGGCGGCAACTCGCTGTCCGACCTGCTGGTGTTCGGGCGGCGGGCGGGCCGGCACGCGGCCGGGTACGCGCGGGCCCTGGCGCGGGAGCGGCCGCGCGTGGACGCGGCCCAGGTCGACGCGGCCTCGGCGGAGGCCCTGCGCCCCTTCTCCCTCGGGGCCGGGGACGGGGACGGGGCGGGCGCCCCGGAGAACCCGTACGCCGTGCACCAGGAACTCCAGCGGACCATGAACGACCTGGTCGGCATCATCCGCCGCGCGGACGAGATGGAACAGGCCCTGGCCAGGCTCGCCGAACTGCGGGAGCGCGCCCGGCGGGCCGGCATCGAGGGCCACCGCCAGTTCAACCCGGGCTGGCACCTCGCCCTGGACCTGCGGAACATGCTGCTGGTCAGCGAGTGCGTGGCGCGGGCGGCGCGGGAGCGGACGGAGTCGCGCGGCGGGCACACGCGGGAGGACTTCCCGGCGATGGAGCGGGAGTGGCGCAACGTCAACCTGCTGTGCACACTCTCCGACTCCGCCGACGGGCGGATCCGGCTGACCCGGCAGACCACTCCCCCCATCCGCCCCGACCTGCTCGCCCTGTTCGAGAAGGAGGAGCTGGCGAAGTACCTCACCGACGAGGAGCTGGAAGGGGAGCTGTCCGAATGAGCGGCTACGAGGCCCGCTTCAAGGTGTGGCGGGGCGATGAACAGGGCGGCGAGCTGCGGGACTTCACGGTCGAGGTCAACGACGGCGAAGTGGTCCTGGACATCATCCACCGCCTCCAGGCGACCCAGGCGCCGGATCTGGCGGTGCGCTGGAACTGCAAGGCGGGCAAGTGCGGTTCGTGCTCGGCGGAGATCAACGGCCGCCCCCGGCTGATGTGCATGACCCGCATGTCGGCCTTCGACCGCGCGGAGACCATCACGGTGACCCCGCTGCGCGCCTTCCCGGTGATCCGCGACCTGGTGACGGACGTGAGCTTCAACTACGAGAAGGCACGGCGGATCCCGGCGTTCGTGCCGCCCGCGGGGCTGGCCCCCGGCGAGTACCGGATGTCCCAGGAGGACGTGGACCGCTCGCAGGAGTTCCGCAAGTGCATCGAGTGCTTCCTGTGCCAGAACACCTGCCACGTGGTGCGCGACCACGAGGACAACAAACAGGCGTTCGCGGGCCCGCGCTTCCTGATGCGCGTCGCGGAACTGGACATGCACCCGCTGGACGCGGCGGAGCGCTCCGGCCTGGACCGGGCGCGCACCGCCCAGGAGGAACACGGCCTCGGCTACTGCAACATCACCAAGTGCTGCACCGAGGTCTGCCCCGAGGACATCAAGATCACGGACAACGCCCTGATCCCGCTGAAGGAACGGGCCGTAGACCGCAAGTACGACCCGCTGGTCTGGCTGGGCTCGAAGATCCGCAGGCGTCCCGCATAGCCGCGCGGTGGCTCACCCCACCCAGTCCTCCCGGTACGCCCGCCAGTCCGCCTCGGTGGCGGCGAAGTCGACGTACAGGGCGACGCCGAAGCGGGCGCGGTGGGAGTCGGTCCGGGACAGTCCGAGGCGCACGCCCCGCACCGCGGCCGGGACGGTCTCCGCGCGGGCCCGGTGCCCGAACCGGTTCTCGTGGTAGAAGGGCAGGCCCATGAGGAGGTGGGTGGAATCGGGGGTGACCTCCAGGGCGAGGCTGGTCTGCTGGGCGACGTAGCCGCCGTACAGGCTCGGCAGCGGCTGCATGGTGTCGTACGACATCACCGCGATCTGGTCCACCCGGCGGGCCACCTGCCCGAAGTAGGCCTGCGACCACCACTTGGGATGCCCGGTGGTCGCGCCCCAGAAGGAGTGGAAGCCCGGGAGGGGGTCGATCTGGTGGGCGGCGACGGAGAGCAGCGCGTGGTGGGACCGGGTGAGGGCGTGCAGGTCGTCGAGGAGGGCCAGGTAGTCGCGGTCGCCCGAGTGCAGCGGCTCCAGGTCGAAGTGCGCGCCCTGGAAGCCCGCGGCGAGAATCCGCCGCGTGGAGGCGAGGACCGCGGCCCGGGTCGCGGGGCGCTCCAGGCGCAGTCCCTTGGGCCCCTCGGTCGCGAGCACGTCCCCGAGCCAGGCCTGCACCCGGACGCCGGGCAGTTCCCGGTGCAGGGCGCCGATCAGCCAACCGGCCTTCGGGTAGGCCGAGTCGGGCAGCGTCCCGTCGTCCTCCAGGGGCCCGGAGTGCACGTACAGATCCCTGACGCCGGTCTTCCGCAGCCGGCTCGCGAGGTCCTCGACGTCCTTCTCCGTCTTCCGCCCGTCCACCCAGGCATGCCCCAGCCAGAGCGCGTCCTGACCCCGGCTGCGGGTGCCGGCGGCGAGGTCGCCGGAGTAGTTGACGCGCAGGGCGCCTTCGGCGGTGAGGAGGGCGAGGACCAGCAGCAGGAGGGTCAGTCCGAGGGCGACGAGGGCGCGGCGCAGGACGCGGCGGGTCCTGGGGCGGCCCGGGGCGGGGTGGTCGCCGCCGGGGGCCGCGTCCTCGGCGGGCCGCTCCGCGTCCGCCGCCCCCGGACCGGTTTCCGGACCGGTTTCCGGACCGGCTTCCGGACCGGCTTCCGGACCGGCTTCCGGATCGGCTTCCGCCGCCGGCTCGCCGCCCGCTCCGGGGCCCTTCACCGGTTCGGTCTCCGCGTCCATTCCGTCTCCCTGTCCGCCTGGTCCCCCACCCGTATCCGCCCCACTCGCGGCGCGGTCGGCTCCCCCATACGCTCCGAAATGTGACGTCCTCCCTGTTCCGGGGCCGCCCCCGGTGTGCCAAGGCGCACATACGGGTGCGGGTGACGCATGCCGTGGTGGGTGCCCTGGTGGGGGCCGGGTGGCTGATGTTGCCGTTGATGACGGTCACCACGAGCCCCCCGGTTCCCGCCGCCCCCGCCGGACCAGGGGCCGGACCGGTGGCCGGCTCTGCGGCGGGGCCGGGCGGCGCGTCCACGGCGGACTTCGTGCTCCCCCTCGTCGCCGTGGCCGCGGCGGTGGTCCTGGCGGCCTACGGCTACCTGCGCCGCGTGCGCCGCGCCCGGACCCGTACGACACCGGGCACCATGCCGGGCCGGCCGTCGCCCCCGACGCTCACCGACGCCGAGCGCCAGGCGGGGATCGCGCTGGTGCTGGCCGACGACTGTGTGCGCGCGAGCGCGGAGGAACTGTCGTTCGTGCGGGAGGAGTTCGCGGGCGGGGCGGGCGGGACGGACGGTTTCGCGCGGGCCCTGCGGGGGGCGGAGGCCGAGCTGGCGGTGGCGTTCGCGATGTGGCGCGGGTACGAGCAGGGGTTGCCCGAGGGGGCGGCGGCGCGGCGGCAGACGCTGGCCGGGGTGGTCGGGCGGTGTGCGGAGGCGGGGCGGCGGCTGGACGCCGAGGCCGCGGCCCTGGACCAGGCGCGGGGGCTGGAGGGGCCGGGGGCCGGCGCGGCGCTGGAAGTGGCGGAGGGGCGGTTCCGGGGGCTGGCGGTACGGACGGTGGCCGCCCACGGGACCCTGACGGCGCTGCGGGAGCGGTACGCGTCCTCGGCCACCGACTCGGTCACCGGCTCGGTCGAACAGGCCAAGGACCGCCTGCTGTTCGCCACCGCCTGCCTCAACGAGGCCCGCCAGTGCGTCGACGCGGCCGACGGCGACCGCGCGGCCCGGAACCTGCGGGCCGGCGAGGGCGCCATCGCCCAGGCCGAGGTTCTGGTGAGCGGCGTGGAGCGGCTCGGCGCCCGGCTGCGGGAGGCCGCGGCGCTGGTACCGGCGGCGCTGACCGGCGCGGAGGCCGAGCTGGCGGCGGCCCGGCACGGGCGGTCCCGCGCGCGCCTGGCCACGGGTGAGCTGGCTGCCCGGCTGGCCCACGCGGACGGCGTACTGGCCGCCGTGCGGGAGGAGTTGACCGGCGCGCTCCCCCACGACCCGCTGGACGCCCTGCGCCGGATCACCCGCGCCGTCGACCGGCTGGACCTCGGCCGCTCCGGGGTACTGGGCACGGCGGCGCTCCTCGTCGCCCAGGCCACGCTCGACTCGGCCGACGACTTCGTCACGGTGCACCGGGGCGCCGTGGGCCCGCGCGCCCGCGCCCGTCTGTCGCAGGCGGCCCGCGCGCTGGCCACCGGCACCGTCTTCGAGGCCGACACGGCCGCCCGTGAGGCCCGCGACCTCGCCGAACGCGATGTCCGCGCCCACGGCACGCCCTACGCCGGCAGCGCCGCGGCCGGTCTGCCCGGCGCCGTGCTCGGCGGCGTCCTCCTCGCCGAGGAGCCCGACGCGGGCCCGCCGGCCGGCTTCGGCGGCCCGGCGACCAGGGGGCGGCGACGCCTGTCGGCACCTTGAGGGCGCGTTGAGGACGCCTTGAGAGCGCTTTGCGGGCGCCGTGCGCCGGAAGCGGGGCGGGCCGGTGGGCGCAGGCCGTCAGAACAGGCTCAGCAGTGCCTCCGCCGGGTCCGCGAGCACCGACTCCGCTCCCGGCAAGGGCAGTTCGAACCACACCGTCTTGCCTCGTGGGGTCCGCCGGGAGCCCCACGCCGCGCTGAGCAACTGCACGAGCTGCAAACCGCGGCCCCCCTCGTCGGTGTCCCGGGCCCGCCGCCGCCGGGGCTGCACCAGCCCGCCGTCCCACACCTCGCACACCAGCGTCCGGTCCAGCAGCAGCCGTAGCCTGATCTCCCCCTCGCCGTACCGCAGCGCGTTGGTGACCAGCTCGCTGACCAGCAGCTCCGTCGTGTCGACGAGCGCGTCCAGCCCCCAGCCGAGGAGCTGTGCGCGGGCGTGTTCCCGCGCCCGGCCCACGCTGCGCGGCTCCCGGGGCAGCGTCCAGTCGCCGACGGACTCCGCCGGCAGCCCCTGCACCCGGGCCATCAGCAGCGCGATGTCGTCCTCGCCGTGGTGCGTGTCGAGGGTGTTGAGCACGTGGTCGCACACGTCCTCCAGCGGCTGCGCCGGATCGGTGAGCGCGCCGACGAGGGCGTGCAGCCCCTCGTCCAGGGGGTGGTCCCGGGACTCGACCAGTCCGTCCGTGTACAGCGCGAGCAGCGAGCCCTCGGGGAGTTCGACCTCCACCTCCTCGAAGGGCTCGCCACCCACCCCGAGCGGCATGCCGGGCGGCACGTCCAGCATCAGCGCGGACTCTCCCGGTTCGACCAGCACCGGCGGCAGATGGCCGGCGTTGGCGAACGTGCACCGCCGGGTCACCGAGTCGTACACGGCGTACACGCACGTCGCGAGGTACACCTCCGACAGGTCGGCATCCCTGGGCTGGCGCGCCGTACGGGTCGCCTGCTGCACGCCTCCCGGGGTGCCGAGTCCCCGCGCGATCTCGTCCAACGCGGACAGCACCTCGGCCGGTTCGAGGTCGAGCAGCGCCAAGGTGCGTACCGCGGTGCGGAGTTCGCCCATCGCGACCGCCGCCCGCAGGCCGCGCCCCATTACGTCGCCCACCACCAACGCCGTGCGGTGGCCGGGCAGTTCGATGACGTCGAACCAGTCGCCGCCCACCTCGGTCGCCGCGTTGCCGGGCAGGTAACGGCAGGCGATGTCCAGGCCGGACGCCTCGGGATCGCCGGGCGGCAGCAGGGAGCGCTGGAGGATCAGCGCCCGTTCGTGCTCGCGGCGGTACAGCCGCGCGTTGTCGATGCAGACCGCGGCGCGCGCGGCCAGTTCCACCGCGAGGTCCCGGTCCCGGTCGCCGAACGGCTCGCTGCCCTTGGTGCGTGCGAACCGCACGAGCCCCACCACGGTGTCGTGCGCGACCATCGGCACGGCGAGGGTGGACTGGACCAGGCTGCCCTCCTCGGCCGGCACCGCCCGCGGCCGTGCGGTGCGCAGGGCGTCCGCGCAGGGGGAGCTGAAGGGGAAGTGGTGGACGGCGCCCACCTTGACGGTCTCGGTGACGCGGCCGACGGGCGCGTCCGCGACGGCGCTGGCGATCGCGACCCGGCGCAGCTCGGCGCTGCCGTCGGCCATCCCGGGCGGGGTCTCGTCGCCGGTCAGCAGCCCCTGGTAGAGGTCGACGGTGGCGAGGTCGCAGAAGCCGGGGACGACGACGTCGAGGAGTTCGCGCGCCGTGGTCTCCAGGTCCAGCGAGTTGCCGATCCGGGCCCCGGCCTCGTTGAGCAGCGCCAGGTTGCGCCGGGCGGCGGCGGCCTCCCGGGCGGCGGCGCGGCGGGAGGTGACGTCGGTGGCGAGCCAGGCGACGCCGATGGGCCGGCCGCTGCCGCTGTGCACGCGATAGAGGTTCACCGACCAGTGCCGGCGCTCCTCGGCACCCGGGACATGGCCGGTGACGTGCATGTCGGTGATGGGCTCGCCGCTCTCCAGCACCCGCCGCAGGGTCGCCGAGACCCGCTCGGCCTCGCCGCGGGGCAGGTAGTCGAACACTCCCTTGCCGCGGTGGTCGTCCGGGGTGCCGCCGAAGACGGAGGCGAACCGCTGGTTGACGCGGCGCACCCGCAGGTCGAAGTCGATCAGCAGGAAGCCGAAGGGGGATTGTCCGAATATCGCCTGGGACGCGGCGAGATCGGTCTCGATCCTCCGTAGGGTGCGGACGTCCACGACGATGCAGACGGCGGCCTTCTCGCCCTCCGCGGTGCGGGTGGGCATCACATAGACCTCGGCCAGGCCGTCCGCGCCGCGCCCGCCCTCCGGGGGATCCGGCATCCGGAAGGGCACGACCCCGGTCCACTCGCGCCCGTCGAGGATCTCGGCCATCTTGCGCTGACCCTGTTCCCGCAGGTCGGGGTCGATGAACGCCACTATGGGATCCATGCCCACGGCGCACGCGGCGGGGATGCCGAAGAGCTGCTCGGCGCGCAGGCTCCACTGGTCCACCAGGCCGCCGGGGCCGATGGAGAAGGAGGCCACCTTTATGTAGTCGTACATGGAGCCGGGCGGACTGCTCTGCCACAGGGCGCCACCAGGCGCCGCCGCACTCGCGGCGGTCTGATCCCTCGCGCCGTCCGACGGGTCCTCGGACTCCGTGGCCTTCGCTGGTATCTCGCTCACGCGAACCGTCCCCTCCAGCTCACCGCGCCCGGCACCGGTCACCGGGGGCGGCTGCCCGAAGTATCCAGCACTACGGCGCCGCGCGACACGGTGTTCACGATCACAGCTCGGTCCAGACGTTTTTCGGACCGCTCCGCGACAACACTTCCACTCTTCTAACCAGGGAACACGCCCCCGAATCACACACTCCGGACCCGTCTGCGTGCCGGGGTCACGGGGGTGGACCGTACGGCGGCCGATGTACACCCCCTCCGCCCCTTCGGGCGCCCCTGCGTCACCCCGGGCACCCCCGCGCCACCCCAGTGCGCCCCCGCACCGTCACCCCGGTACGGCCAGCTCGAACCAGACGGTCTTTCCGCTCGCGCCGGGCCGGGTGCCCCAGCGGCGGGAGGACCCGGCCAGCAGTTGCAGGCCGCGCCCGCTCTCGTCCTCGGGCCGGGCGATCCGCTCGCGCGGAGGGTCGGGAAGCGGGTCGGAGACCTCCACCAGGAGGGAGTCGTCGGCGCCGACGGGCCGTACGAGCCGTACACCGATGGGGCCTGCGGCGTAGCGCAGCGAGTTGGTGACCAGCTCGCTCACCAGCAGCGCGGCGAGATCGGCGACACAGTCGAGGTCCCAGCCGTGCAACTGGCCGCGGACGGCGGCGCGGGCGCTGCGCACGGCGCCGGGATCCGCGGGGAAGGTCCACTCGGCGCAGTCACCATCGGTGTCGATCACGCCGATCACTTCCCAGGCCGCGAGCTGTCCGGTTTCGTGGGGTTAATGGGCCCATACCCGATAAGCGATGGCCATTACCGTCCGGACAGCCGTGTGGGTCGAACGGCGTACGCGGGTCAGCGCATCGGCGTCAGGCGGCGCGCGCCGAGGCGCTTTTCAGCGCGCCTCCGCCCCCAGCCGCCCCGCGACCTCCCGCACCGCCGGCACGTCCTGCTCCAGCCACGGCACGTCCCACAGCCCGGCCGGGGCCAGCCAGCGCAGCTCGTCGTGGTCCTGGAGGGGCCGGGGCGCGGGCGAGCCGGGGCGCAGCCGGGCGGTCCACACCCACAGGACGTACGGCTCCCGCAGGGGCCACTGGCCGGGTACGCGCTCCACCGTCTCGGCGTCGACGCCGAGTTCCTCGCGCAGTTCGCGGACCAGGGCGTCCTCGGGCCGCTCCCCCGGCTCGACCTTGCCGCCGGGCAGTTCCCAGCGTCCGGCCAGGTCGGCGGGGGCGCTGCGGCGCGCGGCGAGCAGGCGGCCGCCGTCGAGCAGGGCGGCGCCCACCACCACGGTCCGTTCCGTCATGGGCGTCATGCAGCGGAGCCTACGGGAGACCCCGGGCACGGGTGCCGCCGGTCAGCCGCGGCCGCCCTCCCCGTGCTGTCCGATGCGCTCGACCATGTAGAGCTGCTTGTGCCCCCGGTCCTCGAAGCTGTCGGCGATCTTCTGTGCCTCTGCCTGGGTCGCGTACCGGCCGACGCGGTACCGATTGCCGTTGTCGTCCTGCCGTATGACGATCCAGGGCAGGGAAACCGTGCCCTCACTCATGGTCCGCTCCGCCCCCATCGCGCCCTTCACTCTCTTTGGCATCACGGGACCCCCATCCCGTCCCGGGCCCGCGCCGGGCCCCGCCTAAGGAAACCGCAATACGCATATGCCCGAGCGTACGCCCAACCTTTACGCAGCGAATACGCCTTTTCACAAAGAGGTACGCATCGAGCCAGAACGCCGGGGGCGCACGAGCACGAATGCGCCCTCGGGGAGAAAACCGGGCGCATTTCCGGGAATCGGCACCCACCTGCGAAGACAGCCGGACGGCAGGACCGGCCGTGCAAGGGGGGCGGCGGCCCCCCGGCGCATCCGCCTCCCGCGCAAGCCCGGGGTGTGCGCTACCTCACTCCGTGGAGTACGGCCCTCACCGCACCGGCAGGTGGTACGCCACCCGGTACCGGTCCGCCGGGATCACCACGTCCGCGGTCTCCACCGGCCGCCCGGAGGCGAAGTACGTGCGCTGGACGACCAGGACGACATGACCGGGAACCCCGCCGAGGAGGTGGAGTTCCTCGGCGAGACCGGGGCGCGCGCCGACCTCCTCGGTGACGTTGTCCACGATCACGTCGATGGCCCGCATGCGCTCGGCCACGCCCATCCCGCCGAGCGGCCCCTCCTCGGGCAGCATGACCGGGGTGCGGCCGGTGACGGCGAGGGGCTCCCAGGAGGTGGAGAGCATCATCGGCTCACCGGCCTCGCGGAACAGGTACTTGGTGCGCATGACCCGCTCGCCGGTCTCGATCCCGAGCCGCTCGGCGATCGCGGCACCGGCCTCGGCCTGCTCGCTGCTGGACTCCCAGGTGCCGCGCACCGAGGCGTCGGCCTGCTCCTGCCTGAAGGGCGTGGCACCGCCGCTGGGCCGGTAGCCGGAACGGGACACCCGGCGGGGCACGGGCCGTTCGCGCACGTACGTCCCCGAGCCGGAGCGGCCCTCGACCAGGCCCTCGGCCATCAGGACCTTGCGGGCCTCCAGGGCGACGGTGTCCGAGACGCCGTACTCCTCGCGGATGCGGGCCTGGGAGGGGAGCCGGGTGTGGGGGGGCAGTGAACCGTCGACGATCTTCTTGCGGAGATCACCCGCGACACGCAAGTACGCCGGCTGCTCACCGAAAGTCACTGGCCGCTCCCATCAGGCTGTACAGACAGCAACAGCGTGGCAACCCTGGGTTGAGCCGTGCAAGCAAAGGCCAGAGAATCACTCGAAGTGATGACATCCGGCCGGGGAGGCCATCACTCAGCCCTTTCTCCCCCGCTCTCGCACCCCTTCACACCTGACCGGTCCCCTGGACAACTCCGGCCGCCCGACCGGCAGTCCAGGAGCACCGGTACCGTGCCTCTCACGACTTGTCGCAGGTAAGCGGGACACAGGGGGCGGAATTGAAGGTGGAGAACCGGGTCGACGGCGCCGTCGTACGCGCGGTGAACGGACTCACCACACGGTGGGGCACCACCGCACGGGGCGGCACGGTGTTCTCCGCGGCCGGAGTCTGGCCCCTGCTGGCCCTCCTCGCCGACGGCGCGGCGGGCCCCGCCCGGCAGGAACTGGCCGACGCGCTCGGCGTGCCCGCGGACCAGGCGGCCGCCACCGCGCGGGAGTTGCTCGCGGCCCTCGGCTCGGTGTCCGGCCTCGACGCGGCGCTCGGCCTGTGGACGCACCACGGACTGCTGCTGCGCGAGGAGTGGCGGGCCGAACTGCCCGCCGGCTCGCACGGCGTGTTCGGCGACGACCTCGTCACCGCGCGGGAACGGCTGGACCACTGGGCGGCCGAGCGGACCGGCGGCCTGGTCGAGCGGATGCCGGTGACGCTGAACCGGCAGACGCGGATGGTGCTGGCCGGCGCGCTCGCCCTGCACACCACCTGGCGCCAGCCCTTCACCGAGCAGCCGCTCACCCCGCAGGCGGGCCCCTGGCAGGGCCGTACCCTGCGCGGCCTGCACCGGCGGAGCGTGCGGCCGGACCGGGTCGGCGTGGCGGGCACCGCGGACGGCTTCGTCACCGCCCTGACGGTCCCCGGCGACAACGGGATCGACGTGCATCTCGTGCTCGGCGAGGAGCGGATGACGCCGGGTCAGGTCATCGCCTCGGGCGTGGCGGTGGCGGAGCGCGCGCTCGCCCTCACACCGGGCGGCGCCCTGCCGTACGGCGAGGCCGGCCCTGGACTGCGGATCGAGCGGGAGCCGGCCGTCACGCCGGAGCCGACGTCACTGGACGTGCGGACGGTGGCGTACGAGGTGCGCGCGGACCACGATCTGCTGGCCCACCCGGACCTGTTCGGGCTCCGGACGGCGACGGACGCGCGGTTCGGCCACTTCCCCGGGGTGAGCGCCCATCCGCTGGCCCTCTCGGAGGCCCGTCAGTCGGCCGTGACCCGGTTCGGCGCGCTCGGCTTCCGCGCGGCGGCGGTGACGGCCGTGGCGGCGGCGCCCGGCGGCGCCCGGCCCGAGTACCGCTACGAGACCACGGTGGTCCGCGTGGCCTTCGACCGCCCCTTCGCCTTCCTCGCCGTCGACCGCGACTCGCGCCTGGTGCTGCTGGCGGGCTGGGTGACCGACCCGGCGCCGTACCAGGCGCCGGGTTACGCGGGCGGTGCCGGGCGTCCTACCCCCGGGCGCCCGTGAGGGTCAGCAGCGCGTCCCAGGTGCTCGCCTGGCTCAGGTGCTCCTCCGTGGCGAACAGGTAGCGCCAGGTGCCGAAGTCCCCGCGCCCGGTGACCTCCTTCGCCCAGGCCTCGGCCGCGGCCTTCTTGGCGAGCACCGGCGCGCTGGCCGCCTCCGCGTTCGACTTGCCCTCGACGAGCCACTGGGTGCCGTCCTCGCCGAGGGCGATGAAGTCCGGGAAGTACCGCGTGCCGTTGTCCAGTTGGAGGTACGTGCCGCTGGGCGACTCCAGCCGCAGCCACCACGCCACCTTGGGGCTGACGTCCATCAGCCGCGCCAGCTTGACCTCGGTCGACAGCGCGTCGAAGCGCACGACCGGCAGGACCGAGCAGTCCCAGCCGGTGTAGCCCATGCCCCGGATCACCTTGTCGGTGATCGCCAGCTGGGGCATGGTCCGGCCGGGCCACGGCTGGGCGGGCGGCGGCAGCTTCACCTTCACGAGCTCGTGCTCGACCGCCGCGAGCTTCTGCTTGAAACTGGCGACGACGAGCCGCTCCAGCTGGGTCAGGGCCAGCTCCGCGCGGGCCTCGCCCCAGGGCGTGCCGTCCGCCGCGTCCTTCTCGACCGCCGCGTCCAGGAAGGTCCGCACGATCGCCTCGGCGGCCTCGACCTCGTCGGCCGTGAGCTTGAGCTGCGGCAGGTTGAGGATCCGCTCCTCAAGGTCCTCCCTGACCTTCGCGAGCGGCCAGCTGCTCTGCGTCCCCGTGGCCGACTTCTGGTCCTGCACCTGGACGCTGAGGCCGCCGTCCAGCGCGTGCGACGCGGTCAGCGCCTTGCGCTTCAGCTCGACCTCTATCTCGTACTTGAACTGCCTGCCCTTCTCCGCGACGGCCTCGGCGCTCACGAAGGACAGGCTGTAGGTGTCCGGCTTCTCCAGCAGGCGCCGGCTCGGGAAGACGATGCCCGGGGCGCCGTCCACCGGCCGCATGACCCGCTCGATCTGCTCCTTCTCGGTCCCGGCCTCGGCGAGCCGGCCCGCCATGTCGGCGATGCCGAGGTAGACGGCCTCGGAGGTCTCGCCGTCGAACCCGCCGTCGCGGACCGGGGCGTCGGCGGTGAACGCCAGCATGCCCTGGGTCTCGGTCTCGTGGTAGGCGGGGAGCGCGGCCGCACCTCCGGCCGCGGCCGGGGCCTCCGCACCGGCCCCCGGAGCGTCCTGGCCGGTTCCCGGCGTACCCGCCGTGTCCGCCGTACCCGCCGTGTCCGCCGTACCCGTCGTACCCGACGACGCGCCCGGTGTCCCGCTCTTCGCGGACCGCTGCGGGAGCGTGTGCTCCAGCAAAGCCTCCTTGGACTCCAGCAGCCGCCGGTACGACTCGTGGGCGATGATGTCGACGCAGTCGACCATCGAGAACCCGACCCGCTCCCCGTACGGCAGGCGCAGGCCGCGGCCGAGGATCTGCTCGGTGAGGGTCTGGGAGGCGAGGGCCCGCCGGGCCACGATCACGCTGATGTTCTTGACGTCCCAGCCCTCCTTCAGCATGTCGACGGAGACCACGGCCCGCACCGGCGAGTCGGGCTCCTCGATGCCGGCCAGGGCTTCGAGCGCGTCCTCCTTGCTGCCCGAGGTGATCCGCAGCACCGCGCCCGGCTCGTCGATGAACCCGGGCCCGGCCAGGATCCCGGCGGTCTCGGTGGCCTCCTCGATGCTCTGGCAGACCACGAAGAGCACGGGGTTGACCATGGGCCGCCCGTTGCGCTCCGCCCACTGTCTGGTGGTCTCCTCCTTGACCTTGCGCAGGTGGCAGGCGTCGGCCAGCTGGGTGCGGATGTCGGTGTGCCCGTCCTCGCGGTAGACGATGACGGGGATCTTGACCAGCTCGTCCGCGATGGCCTCGGCGAGGGAGTACTGGAAGACCACCCGGCCCGGCACCCTGCGGTCCGTCTCGTCCGGGGTCGCCGTCAGCCCGACGAGCGCCCTCGGCTCCAGGTCCCGTACCGCCTCGTGGAACCGCTTCGCCTCGCTCCGGTACACATGGTGCTCGTCGGCGATGACCACGAGGTCGTCCACCGAGCGCAGGTGGTCGTACAGCGCGGTGCCGATGAACTCGTCGGTGAGATAGGTGGCGCGCGAGGCCTTCGCGGTCGGCTTGGTCAGCAGCTGGACGTTGAAGATGAAGACCTTGAGCGCGTCCGCGTCGTGCATGGCGTCGCCGACCCGGCCGCCCGCGTAGTTCTCGGGGGTGATGACGAGGGGCTCATGGGTGGCGCCGGGCACGAACTTGGGGTGGCCGGGCGTGAAGTTGGCGACGGTCTTGCGCTGGATGGTCCGGCCGGGCGTGACGATGAGGATGTTGCGCACGCCCTGGTCGGCGAGGTAGTCGATGAGCGCCCGGCAGATGTACGTCTTGCCGACGCCGGTCGCCAGGTCGCAGACGACCTCCCGGCCATCCCCCGGCTGGATCTCCTCGACGACCCTGGCCACGGCACGGCGGTTGGGGTCCCGCAGGGCCATGCGGGTCGCGAGGTCCTCGATCGCCGCCTGGTCGTATGTGATCCAGCTCAACGCAGCACACGTCCCTTCATGTCCAGCAGGTCCTGGGGGGCCTTCTTGATCCGCGAACCGGGGCTGAGCCGCTCCAGGAGGCTCGCCGCCTCCCGCAGATGGCTCTTGCCGACGATGAGCACCCGCTCGTCCTCGTGCAGCGCGGCCACGACGGACCGCACGGTGTGCTCGGAGACCAGCCCGTCGACCACCGCGAGCCGCTGGCGGCCCTTGCCGCCGACGAAGGGCGGCTCGGCCTCCGGGTCCAGCTCGAAGCCCGGTAGCTGCGCGCAGGCGGCCGCCGCGAAGGCGTCGCCCTCGACCCAGGGCGCGAGCAGCACCCGGCGCCCGAGCCGCTCGTACATGGACGGGGCGACCTCCAGGCGGCGGAATCCGCCGCCCTTCTCCCAGCCGGTGGTCTCGGAGACGCCGCCGGCGTCCTCGCCCTCGACCACCTTGCGCAGGCGCGGGAGGACGTAGCGCTCCACGGTGTCCGGCTGCCGCTCGACCGTCACCCAGCGGCGGCCCGTCTTGTGGGCGACGGCCGCGGTGGTGCCGGAGCCGGCGAAGCAGTCGAGGACGATGTCGCCGGGGTCGGAGGCGATGGAGATGATGCGGTGCAGCAGCCGCTCGGGCTTCGGGGTGCTGAAGGCGGCGGCCCGGCCGAAGAGCGCGGCGCTCTCCTTGGCGGCCTCCTCCGTGTGCCCGGTCTCCTGGTGGGTCCACCAGGTGTTCGGCACGATTCCCGGCGCCTCGGAGAGGAACTGTTTCACCCGGGGCACGCCCAGCCCGTTCGCCCCGAAGTAGACGCGGCCGTCCGCCAGGAGCCGCTCGAAGGCGTCCCGCGTGGTGCGCCAGCAGCGGCCGCTCGGCGGGACGTGCGTCTTCCCCGAAGGGGCGACGATCTCGTAGGAGAGATTCGGCCTCAGATTGGGCGCGCTGAAGGAGATGGAGCGCCACGGGCCGCGCGGGTCGCCGTCGGGATTGGCGTAGTCACCGGCCTGCTCGGGCTGGAGGGGCAGTTTGTTGCGCACCGCCCGGAACCGGGCCGCGTTCTTGGCGTACACCAGGATGTAGTCGTGGGACGTGGAGAACACGGCGTCGTTGGAGCGGGAGTGGCGCCGCTGCCAGACCACGGTGGAGATGAAGTTGGACCGGCCGAAGATCTCGTCCAGCAGGACCTTGCAGTACGCCATTTCCGTGTCGTCGAGTTCCAGCCACAGGCTTCCCTCGTCGGCCAGCAGGTCCCGGATGAGCAGCAGCCGGTCGCGCATCATCGTGAGCCAGATGGAGTGCTCGAGCCCGTCGTCGTACTGCTCGAAGGTCAGTCCCGTGTTGAACGGGGGGTCGATGTAGACGAGCTTGACCTTGCCCCGGTACTCGTCGGCGAACTCCGGGAGCCGGGTGAGCGACCTGAGGGCCTCGGCGCTGTCGCCGGTGATCAGCAGGTTGTCCCGGGCCCGCGCGCGGTCCTCGCGCACCTCGCCCACGGTGGACACGTCGGTCAGCAGGCGCGTCTCGGTCACCCGGGCGTCGTCGCGGTCGACCCATTCGTAGCCGCCGCCCTGGGTGCTGACGAGCGACCTGTCCTTGTTGACCCAGGACAGGCTGAGGCGCCCCGAGGTGCCCATGCTTCTTCCTCCAACTGTCGTGACATCCGGAAGCGTACCGACGGGGACTGACAACGCGGTCCACGCGGCCCGGCATGGGCTTTCCATCTGCGAAGATATGGCTTCACCCAGGTTAGACGCCCACCGGGCCGTCCGGCCGGTCCCGGCCCGCGTCCCGCTCGCGCGCGGGGCGGATCTCCAGCCTCGGGAGCGCGTCCACGATCCGCGTCGTCTCCTCCAGGCCGACCGCCGTCCCCCGGTCTTCGGGATCCTCGTCTCGGTGAGGGCGGGCTCGCCGCACCTGTCCGTCGTGGAAACGATCATCCGCCGGGCGAAGGCACCGTTCCCGGACACCGTGAAGAAGGAGTCGATTCGCCTCCGCGGCCGTGGCCGTCACCCTGGTCCTGGTCCGCCTGCTGACCCGCCGCCGCACCCGCTGACCGCAACCGAAGAGGCTCCCGTGCCGGCACGGGAGCCTCTTCGGTTCCCTTTGCGGCTTCGAGAACACCGACGGATCCCTGAACGCAGAAAACCCCCGCACCAGAAGTGCGGGGGTTTCCCCAAACATTGTTCGGCGGCGTCCTACTCTCCCACAGGGTCCCCCCTGCAGTACCATCGGCGCTGAAAGGCTTAGCTTCCGGGTTCGGAATGTAACCGGGCG